>JAYKGU010000084.1:0-11273 GCA_035285585.1 Synechococcales cyanobacterium | reverse complement strand
GTATTCTTTCGAGCAATTTGCTCAACCCGTCGCTGATGCTCGGGTTTCGTCAACAACTGCTCAAGCGGTAACTCGACGAGCGATTCGATCATTTGAAAATGTCCTCCACGGGGGCAGTGGAACAGACGAAGACAAAATATTCCTTAAGAAATGGACTTGGAGAATACTCCTAAATCCGCTCCTTTGAGGAAGGTGCTGCAACCTACTTCATGACCATAGACCACCTTTCTGGGTAAATTCTCTGTTTGCGGTCGATCAGACAGTTGGCACACGCTCCCTCCCGTTCCCCCAGCGGCAGGAGGGGCGATCGCCCGACCGGATATCCAGTTGGTGCACCTGTTGGAGGACTGGGATTGACCTGCCTGAGTTTCACCAGTTACCAAACTGGCATAGTGTCTCCGGAAATACCCCCGAGCCTCCGTGAAGCCACGACTACCCATTCATGAAATTTAGATAAACATCGTCAGAATATTTCGGATCTGGCGATCGTTAGTAAAAAGTGAACAACGACATCGAGCATGCTGAGTATGAAGACCCCCGATTTTGAGCCCCATCGCTTCAACCTATTCAAAGCAGTTCTCGAAAGCCTGATTGACGGTGTCATGGTCGTCTCTCCGCAGCGTGAAGTCCTTCAAATCAACAGTCGCGCCCGCCAGATCTGCCGCCAGATGAGACGGCAAGCCCAGCCTCAGGAAGCCAGTAACGTTACGGAGTTAGCAGTCCTCAAGCACGTCCCGGATGAAATTTGGCGAGTTTGCCATGCCCTGATCGAAAGCGACGCCTTCTACCCTGAGCAGCGCCTGACGCTAGAGCATGACATCTCTTTACCTACGGGTGAGACCTTGCGGATCCGCGCCCAGTGGATTCGACTAGAGGATTATGCGGGAGGCGATCGCTGCCTGCTAATTTCTTTGGAGGAGCGCAATCAGTCCATTCAAAACATCGTTCAGACCGACATCTCCAAATACCAGCTCACGCCCCGCGAGGGGGATGTGTGGAAGCTGCGCCTGCGGGGACGTTCCTACCGAGAAATCGCCGAATCCCTTTACATCACCGAAAACACTGTCAAAAAGCACGTTAAGAACATTTTGTCGAAACGGCGGGCAGTGCTGGGAGATGCAGCGGGGTGAAGCGATCGCCCAGGACTGACTGATTGACCGTTGATGGGCGAGATTCAACTAAGTAGGTGGTCATCAGTAAACGTAGCTATGGTGGGGGGCACCCCACTGGCTTTTATTTATGGCCATGTACTTAACCCCGAGCTGGCACTCGCTAGACCCAGGGGCACCCGTTTAATGCGTAATGCAGGCACCCCCAGGGTTGATGCTCAGGACGAAGACTTGCGGCGCGATGACCGTCTGCCCCGTGTACTCGTCGCGCCATTGCTGCTCGTTTCTGCCACATCCGGCGGAGATTCCTCTGGGACATCTTCCGGCATATCCTCCGAGAAATCTTGAGATCCCATCATTTCCTGCTCCGTTTCAAAGTCTGCGACGGCTTCAGAAAAGTCATCGGCATCATCTCCATCCCTTTCGACCGGTACAACTGAGGTAGCTGAGACAGGTACGCCCAGCTCCAACTTTTCGCGCACCTGCCGCTCCACATCCTTGGCAAACTCTGGATTATCCTCCAGGTACTTCACGGCATTATCTCGCCCCTGGGCGATGTTATCGCCGTTATAGCTGTACCAGGCTCCGCGGCGGGTGACGATTCCCGTTTCTTCGGCCAAGTCCATAATGCAGCCCATGGAGGAAATGCCCTTGCCAAAAATCACGTCAAACTCGCCAACCCGGAACGGGGGCGCAACCTTATTCTTAGCAACCTTCACCTTGGCACGAATGCCGTACTCCTCGGTACCCTTTTTGAGGGTTTGTACCCGCCGGATATCGAGCCGTACCGAGGCATAGAACTTAAGGGCATTCCCCCCGGTGGTGGTTTCGGGGTTGCCGTAGGAGATGCCGATTTTCTGGCGCAGCTGGTTGAGAAACACCACGCTGCAGCCCGTCTTGCCAATGCTGCCCGTAATTTTTCGAAGCGCCTGACTCATCAACCTCGCCTGGAGGCCGACGTGGGCATCCCCCATTTCTCCTTCAATTTCGGCACGGGGCACCAGAGCCGCCACCGAGTCAATGACGATGAGGTCAATGGCATTGGAGCGGATGAGCTGATCGACAATTTCCAGGGCCGCCTCGCCCGTGTCGGGTTGGGAGACCAGCAGGTTTTCGATATCGACCCCCAGGTTGGCCGCATAGAGGGGGTCGAGGGCGTGTTCGGCATCCACAAAGGCCGCAATGCCGCCCGTTTTTTGCACTTCGGCGATCGCATGGAGTGCCACCGTAGTCTTACCAGAACTCTCAGGGCCATAGATTTCGATCACCCGCCCCTTTGGCAACCCTCCTCCCAGGGCCAGGTCGAGGGTGAGCGCGCCCGTAGGAATGGTTTCTACCTTCATGCGTCCGGCGTCTCCCAGGCGCATGATGGTGCCTTTACCAAAGTTGCGATCGATTTGGGATAGAACTAAATCTAGTGCTTTTTGCTTTTCAGAATTTTCGTTAGATGCTTTAGCCATAAGTGCCTCGAAACGAGTTTGAATTGTCGCACGCTGGGTGTGAACAACGACGGTGTAGACAAATCTGTGTACGGACGGACGGTTAACCGACGAAACGGCGCAAATGTCGGAATTAATTTGAAATTGGTAGGATGAAACTCATGCCGCTAAGGTTGCAGTTTCATTTTGAGGATGTGAGCCAGGGTTGGACTGCTCAGCTACATTCTTTGGTGCATCCAGGTGGTAAGTTCAGTTGGCAGCTCAGGGGAAACCCTGCAGCGATCCAGCAGAACATTTTCTCTTAAAACCGATCAAACCGGTCGCATGGCTTAGTACGATTATACCATGAGCAGGCCCCTAAAGATGTTCCTCTTCCTAAAGCTAAATCAATTTAGCCTTCCCTGATATCTCCGGTGAGAATTTTGCCAACAGAGCCGCTAATCTGCACAAAAGAACTACCTGTAGTTTCTGCTTGTGCTCCTGCTCTGTGCTCCTGGAAGGTTTTTGAGACGCTCTAGGGATCGGTACTCCTGTTGTTGATTCCTATACGAACACTCCTGCGACTGATCCATTAGCTGCCGGTTATCTGACCAGGTTCCTGGCTTCATCTATTATATCGAGTGTTGTGGCAGAATTCATACAAACGTACTAAATTTGATTTAAGCCTGTCCTACGAAGTCATCTCACGGCTCATGCACCGCTGCTCTCCCCTGACGTTCCTTCGCCCTATGCACCTTTATGACTGTCCATCTGCCGCCCCTGCTGATTCCTGATGCCCCCCTATCAGTGGCGGGGGTCACTAGCTATATCCAGGAGTTGCTGGAGCAAGACACGGTGCTTCAGCATATCTGGGTGGTGGGCGAAGTTTCCAGTGCCAACCGCTACCGCAGCGGATTGTTTTTTACACTTCAAGATCCAGATACCGACGCTGCCATTAGCTGCATCGTTTGGAACAGTCAAATTAGCCAGCTCACGACCCTGCCTGAACCAGGGGAACAGGTGATTATTTTGGGGCGCGTGCGGCTACACCGCAAGCGGGGAGCCTACCAGCTCAACGTGTGGCAATCACTCCCGGCGGGGGAAGGACTCCGTGCCCTGCGATATCGGCAACTTCGCCAGCGTCTTGATGCAGAAGGATTATTCGACCCAGCCCGGAAGCGATCGCTCCCCCCCTATCCCACCACCATTGCCGTGGTCACTTCCCCCCAAGCCGCTGCCTGGGGCGACATCCAGCGCACGCTGCGCCGCCGCTATCCGGGGCTGCGGGTGCTGTTTTCTCCAGCGCTGGTGCAGGGAGACCAGGCTCCGGCCTCCATTGTACGAGCCATTCGGCGTGTCGAGCAGGATGGTCGAGCCGAGGTGCTGGTGCTTTCTCGGGGCGGCGGGGCCACTGAGGACATGGATTGTTTCAACAACGAGCAGGTGGTAAGGGCGATCGCCCTTTGCTCCATTCCCATTGTGGCGGGCATTGGCCACCAGCGGGATGAGTCCCTGGCAGACCTGGCCGCCGATGTCTGTGTACATACACCAACGGCAGCGGCGGAGCAGGCGGTGCCCAGCCTTGATACCCTGTGGAATGAGCACCAGGAGCGGCTCAGTTCCCTCTACCAGGCCCTGAGTCTCCATCTTCGTATCAAAGACGACCAGCTCCAGCGCCTCCGGGATCGGCTGCGGCGGCTACAAATAGATCAGCAGCTTCAGCACGAAGCGGATGCCCAGGCCTGGCGACATCAGCGGCTAATTCAGGCAGCCGCCCAGCGCCTCCAGCAGGCCGAGCATCGGTGTCAGCTTTTGCGGCAAACCCTCCTCTCCCTCGATCCGTCGGTGGTGCTGCAGCGGGGCTACGCCGTAGTGCGAAGTGCAGATGGCCGCATCGTCCGATCGGCAGACCCATTGCAACCGGGGCAACCGCTCCAGGTGCAACTGGCCCAGGGCACGGTGTATGTAGTCGTCTCCCAGGTGCCCCCACCGTCTGATTCCCATTCCTTCCCTACACCAAACCCATGAACTCCCACTCGTCCCCATCCCCCCATGTTTCCCCAGCGGCAGCCTCCCCCTCCGCCGTTCCCCCTGGCTGGAGCTATGAAGCGACGGTCGCCAGGGTGGAGAATTTGATTTTGCAAATCGAGAGCGGCAATTTAGAGCTGGCAGAGGTATTTGACCAGTTTGCGATCGCCATCCGCCACCTGCAGGAGTGTGAGTCATTCTTGAACCACCATCGCCAGGAGGTGGATTTGCTCATTGAGACCCTCTATGACAGGCCGGAGGAGGAGGAGCGGTTTTAGATTTTGGATTTTGGATTTTGGATTTTAGATTTTGGATTCGGGGTTCTGGGAGATTTTTGAGAATGATCCTACCGGACAACGTAGGGGCAAATGGCCATTTGCCCTTACCAAACGTTCAACCAGGGTAAGTTTTTTCCTGGAAATCTCCTGGATTTTAGATTTCAGGCGATGCTGCCACGTTTGCGGGCCTCTTTGTAGGAAGTGCCGATATTTCTGAGGCCGGCCCGGATCATTTGCTGTTCCAAAAGGGAAAAGAAGCGGAGGCGATCGCCCCCCCGGACAACGGCCTGGTTGTGGGCTTCCGCCAGGGCGACGGGATAGCCGTAGCCTTTTTGGACTTGCTCGACGGCGAGGGTGAGGGCAGTATCCAGGAGGGTTGCATCTTGAACCACCCACTGGGGAAACTCCAGGCGGGCGATTTCGGTGCCCACATGGATGTAGCAGAAGTAAATGGCATGGTCGCCGTACTGGGTCAGGATTTTGGCGGAACTGCGCCAGAGAGGACTGCGCTGCCCCGGCTTGAGCAGCACCGCCCAGAGGGCCGTGTCCCGCAGGGGCGCAAACACCTGACAGGGGGCCTGTTCGGTTTGCCCCGGACAGTGGGTGAGGCAGTCGGGCTGGGGGTGGGGGCAGGTTTGTAGCCGCAGCATATTCAGGGCTTCGCCGCTGCGGGAGGCGCTCAAATAGCCCACCAGGGGAATGCGAGCCTGCCGCAGGGTGTCCCAGGACTGGAGCAGGGGGGGCAACAGGCGATCGCGCGCTTCTCCCGGCAGCGGCTCCAGGAACCAGTGGATCAGGGAACCATCCACCATGGCCAGGGTCGGGTGGGGCAGGGGAAGCGCCTGGGCCGCCAGCTCAGCCAGCACGACGGCTTCAGAAACGGTGCGCTGATAGCCCATCCACTCTTCGGTGCGAATGCCCCACTGCCGAGAAACGTAGAGATCTTCGGGGCGATAAAACACTTCCGGCAGGCTGTCTAGCAGGGGGTGGCGGTTTTGCCCGTAGTGGAGCACCACCCGCCCCACGTTAATCAGGTAGCAGTAGGCAATTTCGTGGTGGCTGGGGGCAATTTGGGAGCCGTCGGTGGCCAGGACGGTGTGCTGGGGCGGGGCGGCGGCGATCGCCCCACAGGTATCTAGCGGCTCAATGGGTTCGGCGGCGGTAAACCCCAGGCGATCGCGCCAGACCTGCTGCCGCTCTACCAGCGCTGACTGACGGGGCAGGGCTTCCCACAGCACCTGCTGGGCCTTTTCCAGGCGGCGGCGGGCCGCTGCCGATTCGGCATGGAGGTACTGGCCGATGTTTTCCATTTGGGTAGCTAATTGGGTTAAATCCAGCATGGCGATCGCTCCCATCTCTGCACTAGCATCCTAGCCCGAATTGGGACATGGATGATGCAAGCGTACCAGATGCCGCGCCACCACGGCTCCTCTATCAAGCTGGCTTTAAGGAAAATACCAATCTGTAAAAAAGCTATAGCGCCAGGAATAACCCTCCGGATTTTCTCTCTTTTGGTCGCTAAGTGAAGTGTGTACTGTCAGGCTCTTTTCAGGACGACGCATCCACGACAGGATATTCAAAGCCTTATGATGACTGATTCACAGCCGTTTGTACTGATGATTCAACCCAGTCGATTTCAGGGATGCCTCTGGCGCATGGCCTTGAAGTCACAGAACATTTCGGTCATCTGGGAGCCGCCCGAAATTGACCTGATCGACAACCTGATTGAGCTAAGCGTTGCTGGGCTGACCCTGCCCCACCTGCTGCTCATTGACATTGAAACGCTGGGGGAAAAGCCCTATGCGTTTTGCCGCTGGTGTCGCGCCCACCATCCGGGGGTCAAGATTGTGCTGACTAACCGGTTTCAGCGCAAAATTTCTGCCCCTGAGCGGGAATGGGCCATCCACCAGGGAGCCGCCGATCTGCTGCCGGGGTTTCACCGCGACAAGCTGGTCACCCGCATGACCGCCAGCATGAATCGCATCCTCAGTATTCTGGAGGGGCCACCCCTGAACGAAGCCGCGCTGATTGCCGTGCTGCTAAAGCTGCAGCGGGAGCTAAAGCTGCGGCGCGAGCGGCGACAAAACGCGGCTGAGGCATTGGACGAGATTGATGACATGGATGAACAGCCCGATCTTTCCCTGACCGATGCCCTACTGAGGCGATCGCCCCCACCCAAATCTGCCGCCGAATCAACCGCCACCCCGCAAAATGGCTCCCAAAAAGGCCAGTTAGCTGATTCTGAGGGCGATCGCCCCGCCTCTGAGCCGTCAAAATCCCGAATTCGTAGCCTTAGCCGCTGGTTCTCCAATAGCTAAGGGAGATTTCACTGCGCTACTGTTTGGTAGTTAGCATGCTGGGAGGCCGTTGGGGAATTTCCAGGGTAAACTGCGCCCCAAAGGAGCCTGTAGCTGGCGAGACGCATGAAAGTGTGCCCTGGTGCTGCTCATGGATAATTCCGTAGCTGGTGGATAGGCCGATCCCAATACCCTGTCCCGGTGGTTTGGTGGTGAAGAACGGGTCAAAAATTTTGCTTTGAATGGCCTGGGGAATGGCCGCCCCATTGTTCTGGATAACAATCCGCACGCGATCGCCCACCATTTCTGTGCTAACGAAGATCAGCGGCTGCCAGTCACCTGGGGCCTTGTGCCACCGCTCGTCAATGGCGTCGATCGCGTTACTGAGAATGTTCATATAAACTTGGTTGATCTGGCTGCTGTAGCACTCCACCAGGGGCAGATCACCATAGCAGCGCTGAACTTGAATTTCAGGCCGCTTCGCCTGGGGCTTGAGCCGATGCCCCAGCAGTAGCAGCGCACTGTCTAACCCGTCATTGAGGTTGGCTGGCTTAAGGCTCGACTCTTGCAGGCGAGAAAAGATTTTGAGCGACAGCACCAGACTATTGATGCGCTGGGATCCATTTTTGATGGATTGTAAAACCCGCGGAAAATCCTGGCGAATGAAGTCAATGTCCTCATTTTTGAGCGCTTCAGCCAGATGGGGAGGGATTTCAGATAAAGCCGTCTGCAATTGCTCGATCATGCTTAGAAGGCTGGTGCTGTACTGCTCTGCATAGTCGATATTGCCGTTGATAAAACCAATGGGGTTGTTGATTTCGTGGGCAATGCCCGCCACCAGTTGCCCAAGGGACGACATCTTCTCTGCGTGGACCAGGCTCAACTGGGTGCGACGGAGAGTCACCAGGGTTTCCTCCAGCACCTGGTTCTGAGCGGCAGCTTCTTCGGCGGCCTGTTCGAGGGACTGGGTGCGCTCAGCCACCCGCTCAATCAAGTTATTGAGCGACGCGGCGAGTACCGCAATTTCATCATGACTATTGCTGTTGGGAATGACCGGAACTCTAACTCCGTAATCAGCCTCCTGGGCCACCTGCTGAGCAACCCAGGTAATATTTTCCAGGGGAGTCGCGATCGCCCGAGTGGTGCGCCAGGCCAGCAAACCCGCCAGGCAGCTTGCCAGAGTAATGCTGAGCACAATCATCAATTTTTCCAAGCCTTGCGCGGTCTCCATCACCACAGACGCTTCAGCTTCCTGGCTTTGGGCCGCCTGAACCACGGTCGCCAAATCGACGTATCGCCGATCAATCTGTTCGGCCACCCCGCCCGCCAGAATAGCTGGCATGGCAGCTCTGGGGTTCTCCGTTTCCAGGGCAGCGAAGGCTTGTTCGGCTTTCTGGTTGAGCAGGCGGCTGTAGTCCACCAGGAGCGCCCTCAGGGCCACCGGGTCGTCAGCGGTCCATTGGGGATTATCATCAAGAAAAGTATCGAATTCCCGGCGAATTGTTTCAATCTCGGCCAAACTTGCGTTCAGTGCTGCTAATTCTTGCTGTAGCGCACTGTGATGGTCACTTAAGGCCAGGGAGTGCGCCAGGTGGATACGGGCCTGGCCAACGGTTCGCTCAAATTCGCCCAGCAGGCGAGACTGCGTCTGGGCATCCACCAACTGCACAATGCCTAGCCCTTGAAGATGATCGGCAATCAGCAAACCTGTGAGAGACCCGGTCCAGCCAATGGCGATCGCTGCCAGATACCCATAGCCAATTTGCCGACCGATGCGCCGTGGTTTGAGCCTGGCCAGCAGGGGCAGGGTGGACAATTTTCGCGGCTGGTTTGGGGAAGGCGGCAGGTCTGCCGGTGTCGATCGACGGGGCCAAAGCTGCATAGGTAGGTGGGTTAATGTGTTGCGAAAGCTGCCCTTGCTGTCCTGAGACTTTCTCTATTCTTCAAAGGTGCCCCTGATCTTTAATTCTCATAACATTTTCTCAACATCAGGGAAAATACCCCAGAACCAGCTTCTGGATAACGAGGGAGCAATACAGCCCTACGGGCTAAGGTTTGAGTGTGGAACCCCCGCGTTGCGGGGGTTCCACACTTCTTGAACGTCTTAACGCGAAAGCGTAGCGCTATACAAGGGATAGCGACGAAACGAACCGCTTGGTATTATTGGCATTGCCCAAAGGTCACCTGGATGGTTCGCAGGTGACCTGAATGGTCGGGGGGCAGGCTTCAGAATCTCTGAAATGCCCGATTGGTCATAGGTTGGGCATTGACGGGTTGAGCACAGAGGTATATGGCAAAGCTAGCACTCCTGAGTGTGTCTGACAAAACTGGGCTGGTTGATCTGGCCCGCTGCCTGGTGGATGAATTTGGGTTTGAGTTGATTAGCAGTGGGGGAACGGCGCGATCGCTCCAGGACGCCAGCATCCCCGTCACTAAAGTTTCTGACTACACGGGTTCCCCCGAAATTCTGGGGGGGCGGGTCAAGACTCTCCACCCCCGCATCCACGGCGGCATTCTTGCCCGTCGCGACGTTCCTCAGGATCTGGCGGATCTGGAAGCCAACGCCATTCGCCCCATTGACCTGGTGGTGGTCAACCTCTACCCGTTTGAGCAAACCATTGCCCAGGCCGAGGTCAGTCTGGCTGATGCCGTAGAGCAAATTGACATCGGTGGGCCAACCCTGCTGCGGGCCGCCGCCAAAAACTTCGCCCACCTCACTGTCCTCTCCCACCCCGACCAGTACCCGCCCTACCTGGCAGAACTCCGCCAGCACGGCGGCAGCGTCTCCCTGGCCTTTCGCCGGGCCTGCGCCCAGCAGGGATTCTGGCAAACGGCGGCCTATGACCAGGCGATCGCCACCTACCTCAGCCAGGTCGTTGATCAGGGTGCTTCTGACGCTTCTGACGCTTCGTCAGAAACGGCCACCTTCCCGGCCCGCCTCAGCCTCACCGGCCAGCAAATCCAGCCCCTCCGCTATGGCGAAAATCCCCACCAGCCCGCAGTCTGGTATCAAACGGGCACGGTGCCAGCGGGCTGGGCCGCCGCCACCAAGCTCCAGGGCAAGGAACTCAGCTACAACAATCTGGTAGACCTGGAGGCCGCCCGCCGTCTCATCGCTGAATTTCCTGCCAACGAACCCACCGCCGCCGTGCTGAAGCACACCAATCCCTGTGGGGTAGCCGTGGGCAGGGGGTTAGCGGACGCCTATGAGAAAGCCTTTGCCGCTGATTCCGTCTCCGCCTTTGGCGGCATCGTGGCCCTCAACCAGCCCATTGACGCCGCCACCGCCACCGCCCTCACCAAAACGTTTCTGGAGTGTGTGGTGGCACCGGGATGCACGCCAGAGGCCCAGGACATTCTCAGCCAGAAGTCCAAAGTGCGGGTGCTCCTCCTGCCTGATTTGACCGCTGGCCCAGTCCAGAGCATTCGGGCGATCGCCGGAGGTCTCCTTGTCCAAACCAGCGACCAGCAGCCCGCCGACCCCGATCACTGGCAGGTGGTCAGCGATCAGCGGCCCACGGCGGCCCAGTTGGCGGAACTGGTGTTTGCCTGGCGGGTGGTGAAGCACGTCAAGTCTAATGCAATAGTGGTAACGGGCGATCGCACCACCCTGGGCATTGGCGCGGGGCAGATGAACCGGGTAGGGGCGGTGAAGATTGCCCTGGAGCAGGCTGGAGCCAATGCCAACGCAGCAGTCCTGGCCAGCGATGGCTTTTTCCCGTTCGACGATTCGGTGCGCACGGCGGCGGCGGCGGGCATTGCCGCCATCGTTCAGCCCGGTGGCAGTATGCGAGATCAGGACTCTATCAAAGCTGCAAATGAGTTGGGGCTGGTGCTGGTGTTGACGGGAGTGCGCCACTTCCTCCACTAGTGGGTCATTTGCTTTGCTCCGAGCCATTGCGCCCTCACCCCCAAACTCTCTCCCAAAAAGGGCGAGGGGCTTTGAAGCGATTAGGCAGCTCTGGCTCCCCTTCTCCCAAGCTGCGAGAGGGGCAATGACCCACTCGCGCAATTCCTTTTGACTACTCCCCCACCTGAAGGAGGGGGATTCTCATTTCCTTGGGAAGCCATTGCTTTTACCCTCCATGAGCTTGGACGATGTACCCCACCGCCACACAACCACGCATCATCACCACCTGAGCC
>JAYKGU010000083.1:0-6497 GCA_035285585.1 Synechococcales cyanobacterium | reverse complement strand
CCAGGCGGCGGTTGGCCCGTTTTACTGTCCGGCGGATCAAACCGTGTATATTGATTTGAGCTTCTACGAAGATTTGAAGTACCGCCACGGCGCACCGGGAGACTTCGCCCAGGCTTACGTTATCGCCCATGAAGTGGGGCATCACGTCCAGAATTTGCTGGGTATTTCAGGGGAAGTGCAGCGTATCCAGCAGCAGGTGAGCACCGCAGAGGCCAATCAGCTATCCGTACGGCTAGAGCTTCAGGCCGACTGTTTCGCCGGGGTTTGGGCGCACCATGCCCAGGAGGCCCGCCAGATCCTTGAAGCGGGTGACATTGAAGAAGCCCTGACCGCCGCCAGCGCCATTGGGGACGATCGCCTCCAGAAAGAAGCACGGGGTTACGTCACCCCCGACTCTTTTACCCACGGCAGCTCGGCCCAGCGGATGCGCTGGTTTACCCAGGGAATCGAGCAGGGGGAGGTGGCCCAGTGCAATACCTTTGCCGCCACCGATTTCTAACAGGGTCTAGCTTCCAGATCTCGGTAATGGTGCAAGAACATAGACTTTTATCGATACTGCTTATTGATATTGCTCCGCCTCTATCAATGGTCAACGCTTGTCAGCAAAGGCTCACAAGCCACTGCCCTTCCCTCGGATGGTAGATTTGGTCGGACACCATTCGTTTGATGATAGAAATATGGTGAATTCACTTCGCTGATCCGACCGCTGGGTTTGCTTCCACCGCGATACATTGCCGACCTGGGCGGTCTACTCCACCTCCTACCTGACTGCTCAAACCTTAAAGCTCAAACCTTAAAACTCAAACCTTAAAACTCAAAACTCATTCACCCCTCATCCGCCCCTCGCCCTTATGAACTCCTCTCCCCAGCCTCCCCACCTCCCTGCCGATGCCGTGCTCACACCAGCGCTGCCGCCCACCCGCCATAAACCTCGCTCCTGGCAGTGGCTCTTGCTGATGGTGAACCTGTGTGGAGCGGCGGGGGCGATCGCCGTGGGAGCCTTCATCTGGTTAATGTCCATTCCCCCCACCTCCGACTGTCAGCAGCTCACCCAGCTTTCC
Source organism: Synechococcales cyanobacterium (assembly GCA_035285585.1). Lineage (GTDB taxonomy): Bacteria > Cyanobacteriota > Cyanobacteriia > CAKZMO01 > CAKZMO01 > JAYKGU01. The sequence goes on along the minus strand of JAYKGU010000083.1, from coordinate 5,436 downwards.
CCGGATATTGAACGCCTCTATTGCGCCCAGCGGGCGGCGGAGTCGGGCGATCTGCCAGAACTGCTGGCAGGGCTGGAGCTGGTGGGCACTTGGGGCGAAGGCCATCCGCTGCACAATGAGGCCCAGCGATGGTTGGCCGACTGGTCGGCGTCGGTGCTGCAAATTGCCCACCAAAAAGCCACCACCAGCGAAATGGAGGAGGCCATTGAGCTGGCCCGCCGCATTCCCCCCATCAGCCCCAACTACGACCAGGCCCAGGCGGCGATCGCCCAGTGGGAGGTAGACTGGCAGGACGCAGAGGCTATTTACCAGAAAGCCCAGACCGCTCTCCAGGCTTATGATTGGCGGCAGGTGTCGCAGCACATCCGGGAGCTGGCGGAACTGGAGTACGAGTACTGGCGATCGCAGCAGGTGCAGGCCCTCTCCCAGCAGCTCATCCTCGAAAAGCGGGCGCAGCAGGCCGCAGCAGACGCCATCGACCGGGCAGAAGCAGGCACTCCCGATGCCCTGCGGCGAGCGGTAGCGATCGCCAGTGACATTGCCCCAGAAACCTACACCTGGGCAGAACTTACGCCCCAACTGGAGCAGTGGCTGAACACCCTGCTGGAGTATGGCCTGCAGCAGTGGTATGCCGGAAATCTGGATGAGGCGATCGCCGTGGGCAATGAGCTGTCTTCCCAGCCCATGGTGGCGGCGGAGGCGAACCATCTAGTGCAGCTCAGTGAGGCGCGGCAGCGGGCCATGGCCAGCGTCACCCCCTGGGAAATTTCCGTGGCCCATATCTGGCACTTGAACCAGGCGGTCGAGATGGCGCGGCAAATTCCTACCGACAGCCGCTTTTATCCCCAGGCCGATTCCAGCATTCGCAGTTGGCAAGGGCAGCTTCAGGATCTGGCCCAGCTACAGGCGGCCCAGATGTCCGCCGGTTTTGAGCGCATTCCCGCCTATCGCCGCGCCATTGAGCAGGCCCAGCAAATCGCCCCCGGTCAGTTCCGTCGGGTGCAGGCCCAGACTCTGATTGCCCACTGGACAAGGGAAATTGAGCGCATCGAGGATCGGCCCCTGCTGGTGGCAGCGAACCGCCTGGCCGATAAGGGCAGCCTGGATGACCTGAATGCGGCGATCGCCCGCGCCAGTCAAATCCAGTCCGGTCGTGCCCTCTATGCCGAGGCCCAGCAGGAAATTGGCCGCTGGCACCGGCAGATTCAAACCATTGAAGATCGCCCCAAGCTAAATCTGGCCCGACGTCTGGCGGATGGCGGGAATTTGCAGGGGGCGATCGCTGAGGCGTCGCGCATTCGCTCAGGTCGGGCGCTCTATGGCCAGGCCCAGGCCGATATCCGCCGCTGGAATGCCCAAATTCAGGAGATGGAGGCGGCCCGCCAGCGTGCCCTCAATCCTTCAGAGCCTGCGAAGGAGGTTGAAGAGGTCTGGTCAGAAAGGACTCGATTCTCCCCCGACAGCCCTGCCGATTCACCCGCCCGCGATTTGCCCCCGCGCATTCAAACCCGGCCCGCCCTGCCGCTACCCACCGCTCCTGGCCTCTCCCATTCCCCGGATCAGCCAGCGTTTGAGCCGGACTTGTCCCCGACTGTTGGGGATGATCGGTGGGTGCCTGCTCCCCCCCCTGCGACCCCCGCGCCTGCTCCCTTCCCCCAGCCTAACTTCGCCCCAGGTCAGACCCAGTCATCCGAAAATCCGCTGCCTGCGATCGCCCCCCCGGAAGTTTTGCTTGAGCGATCGCCTAACCCTACCGTTGTCCCCAGCCCCGCCGCTTCTGAGCAACCCGCCTCACCCTCGCAACAGTGGCCGCCCGCTGCCCCAGCCGCCGTGGATGCCGTTTCGCCCAGCGATTCAGAGGGGATGGACGCCACGGATGATGGGCTTGCTCCAATTCAGGGATGGACGCCCGATCAATCGGCTCCGGAACTGCTGAACCTCGCGGTTGAGTTCTCCAATGGGGCGTTTCCCTTAGCAACCCTGGGTGCTCTGTTTGTCATGTAGCCATCAATAAACGAAGCGATGGTGGGGTTCGCCCCAAGGAGATTTCCTGGAAATCTCCTCAGTCAGGCTTGCCTGCGGTTCTACGCCAGTATCCCCCGTCTCCTAAATGGGGGAGTATGTCAAAATGCCTGAGAGGATTGTTGATTTGAACCTATGGAACCTCAGGCGGGCACCCTGTACGTGGTTGGCACCCCCATTGGCAATTTGGAAGACATGACCTTTCGGGCCATTCGCGTGCTGCGGGAGGTTGACCGGATTGCGGCGGAGGACACGCGCCATACGGGAAAGCTACTTCAGCACTTTCAAATTGCCACACCCCAGATTAGCTATCACGACCACAATCGCCGTAGCCGCATCCCCGACCTGCTGGCTAGCCTCCGCCAGGGCCAGTCCATTGCCCTGGTCACGGATGCTGGCATGCCCGGCATCTCCGATCCGGGGTACGACCTGGTGAAAGCCTGTCGGGAGGTGGGAATTCAGGTCGTGCCGGTTCCCGGAGCCAGTGCTGTGGTTACCGCTCTGAGCGGTTCGGGCCTGCCCACCGATCGCTTCGTATTTGAAGGTTTTCTGCCCGCCAAGGGAACGGAGCGGCGCGATCGCCTCGAAGCTCTCCAATCCGAAAATCGTACCGTTGTTCTTTACGAATCCCCCCACCGGCTGCGGCAAACCCTCGCCGATTTGAGTTCGTGTCTGGGGAGCGATCGCCCCCTGGTGCTGGCCCGCGAACTCACCAAAATGCATGAAGACTGGTGGCAGGGTACGGTGGCGGCGGCGATCGCCCACTTTGAGCACCGGGAACCTCAAGGGGAGTTTACCCTGGTGGTTAGCGGGGCTGTCCAGTCTCAGCCTCTGCTCAACGAATCTGCCCTGCTGGCCGAACTTCAGGAACTGCTGGGCCAGGGATTGTCGCGATCGCAGGCCAGCCGCCAACTGGCCCAGCGCACTCCCCTCTCCCGACGGCAGATCTACCAGCTCGCCCTCACCATCCCCGATGGTGATGATCCTGATGAGCCGACTGTCACACTGAATTCATAAAGTGTTCTTCCCCTGCTGAGAACTGGCCCTGCCCCACGATAAGGTGGAGGTTGATTCTCCCATCCCCCGCTGCATGGTGAAATTTGCTGTCATGAAATCTTTTTCCCCCATTGCTTTAGGCTGGTGCGTAACCGGACTGCTGCTGATTGGCTGTAATTCCGTGGATTCAGCCTCGTCAACGGATGGAGGGGGCGAGTCCCTGCCGCCTATTGTGGAATCGATCGAAACTGAGCCGGAAGCTGCGCCGCCGCCCACCGCACCCCCCGTGGAGGAGGCAACATCCAGTATCCCGACCGACCTGCTGATTTCCGCCGAGGGCATTGGCGCGGCCACCCTGGGAATGACCCTGGAGACGCTGAAGCAGACCATGGGGCCAGAAACGGAGTTTGTTGAAGAATCCTCCTTTATGGTCGACTTCGACGCGATCGCTGTCCGTCGTGATGGCGAGGTGCTGTTCTACATCCTTCACCTGGCGGGCGAACCCCTCACCGAGGATGGCAAGATCCAGGGACTCTTGACCACTAACCCCGCTTTCCGCACGGCGGCGGGCGTCGGTGTGGGCGTCCCCATTGCCGCCGCTGAAAATCTTTACGGTGATGCCACCCTCTCCTACCACACTGCCAATGAGTCCAGGGAATACGTGCGCTTTGCTAGTCACCCCGGTAACAACATCTCCTTTGGCACAGGGGGCGGGGGCGCTGGCGCGACGGACTTTGCGGGCATCTATCCCGCCCAGTCGGGAGAGTATTATGAAGCAAGTGATTACCGGCAGGATGCCACTATTCAGACTGTCCTGGTAGTCTGTCTGGCCCGCGAATGCAGCGGCTAGTCGTCAATCCTGTGCCCGCTCCCGAGCTTATTTCTATTCGATTGAACTTTGTTGTGTAACGTGATGAGAGCAAAGCGATGAAAGCCGTTGCCACCCTGCTCATTGCCCTGATCTTTGCTGGATGGATTGTGGCGATCGCCATCCTTTCAATTCAAAACGTCTTTATTCCAGACGGAGATGGCGGTTCCCAACTGGTGGTTTTGAGCTTCCTGGGGGCACAGTCCATTGCCCTGCCCTTTGGCATTGTGCTGGCTTTTAGTGTGGCCCTTGGGGCTTTGGGAACGGCAATTCTACTTCCCTTTGTTTTACCCACCTCCCGGCGATCGCCCCGAGAAGATTGGGAAGATGAGCTGTAGTTTTCGTAACACCACAGACTTTGCCGCCTGGAGCGGCGCTTGCGCCTCAAAACATAAGTAATCCTCCCGATTTAGCCCCGCTTTTTCCAGTGCAATACTGATGCTTGACTTGGGGTGACTTTTGTGAAATTTAACACCCTTTCAGCCAGCTCCTGCTAGTGATTTCTACGAATACACTGAGCTGGTGGCTCTAACTGACTGCGCCTCGTTGAGCGCATTCTATCCCGCATCAAATACGCATTTATGCCATTTCTCAAGTGCTAAAGCGACGCAGCTTTAGCCCACTTCCGCTTGTCTAGACCCCATGCGTTAATCGGGGCTGGAACCCGGAAGGCTTTGAGGTTTTGGCATTGGTACTAAAAACTATGATTGATTTCTAAGGGAACATCGCCATGCCTGCGCCGAATGCATCCACCATACCCGCTAAAACCTGGCAAGAAGACGTCTATTTTGCCATTGACCTCAGCACCTATTTCAGCGATCCCGATGGAGACGAAATGACCTTCACGGCAGCAAACCTGCCGGATGGTTTGACGATTAACCCTGACACGGGCATCCTAACGGGCACCCCCACCAATGCAGCGGTTGGCACCCACGAAATCACCATTACCGCAGACGATGGTAATGGGGGCAAAACCAGTACTCCTTTTAGCTTTACGGTTACAAATGTCAATGATGCCCCCGTCCTGGCTAACCCGCTGGCCGACACCTCCATCGTTGAGGATGAGGTGTTCAACTTTGACGTCAGCTCCGCCTTTGACGACATTGATGCCGACGATGTTCTCACCTACACGGCAACGGGGCTGCCCAGCGGGTTGACCATCAGCGGCGCAGGCCTGATCAGCGGCACCCCCGTAAATAGCAATGTCGGCACCCATTTCGTTACGGTTACGGCCACGGATTTGGCTGGCAGGAAAGTCAGCGACACCTTTGTCCTCACGGTCACCAATACCAACGATGCTCCCACCGTTGCTACCCCGATTCCCAACCAGCAAGCCACGGAGGATTTATTTGTCAGCATCAGCGTCAGCGGCAACTTCAGTGACGTTGATTTAGGCGATAGCCGCACCTACATTGCAACTGGGTTACCCGAAGGCTTGACCATCAACGCCAACTCTGGCGTAATCAGCGGTACGCCCACCAACAATGCGGTTGGCGATAACACGATCACGGTGACGGTGCGCGATCGCGCTGGCGCAGAAGCCCAGAGCA
>JAYKGU010000082.1:0-24577 GCA_035285585.1 Synechococcales cyanobacterium | reverse complement strand
AATGGGGTGCCTTCGCGATAGTTTTCAACAAAGTCCCCTGGACTTTCAACTTTGCGCAGATTCTGCTTGGAATTTTCCACCAGTGCTTCAGCTTTGCGATTTGCACCTGTCAGGTCTCGCCGGGGATCCGTGTCCTCAAACTTGTTCATCCCACCTTTGTACTCCTGGGTGGGCTTGTAGAGTTCTGTTGGCTGACGGCTTCCAGGGTTTTCAACGCCGGAACCGGCGGCTCGGGGAGAGGGAGGCGCTTGACAAGCCGTGGTCAGCAACAAAATACCAGCCGCAAACAAAGCTGCGATCGCCCGCAGACGACGAACCTTTGCCTTAATGAACGAAACAATGCGACTCATAGCATCACTCCTATGTCTTTACAGACTTACTTTTATAATTTGGTGACCGTAGGAAGCGTCTATCTAATGAATCAATTTGCTGCATCGAAAGAGCGATTGTGAATATCTCAGCTTTGGCGATCATGTCACAAGTGGCTTTTGGTCAAAGGCCTAACAGGACGATCAAAAAAATAGGCAGCCGTAGCTGCCTAAAAGCGATTGACTTCTTCGTTAAGGGTTAGTCACTCCCGGTTGGGAGAAAGGTTTAGCTCTTGCAAAGAAGCGAATTAGTCAAGCTTTTCTTTTACTTTGTCTTTTACATCTTCTTTGGCATGCTCGGCCTGAGCTTTGGTTTGCTTGGCACGACCTTCAGCCTTATCTTCGGGGTCGCCCGTGATATTTCCCATGGCCTCTTGAGCCTTGCCTTCCACGTTCTTTGCGGTTGCGTTCATCCGATCTTCGGTACTCATAAGATAAACCTCTTCGTTTGTTGCATCTTATCTACCTGTTAATGTAACTGTTAAAACTGTAGTTCAGCGTCCGTCTAGAGGTACAAACCAGATCGTTTCAAGCACCTTAGGAGGAAACAAGATCGGTCAAACAAGCACTTGAAAACATTTAGCAAATGAAAACAGCCGTCCGATCCAGTTCTCCTTAAATTGCGTCTATCCTGAGGGGTATCTCTCTCTTGATGGATGTCAGTCAAGCTCAATCTTGCGATTGAGGTAAATGCTTCAGAATCAATGGTAAAAAGGTGACGTTAAGAACTTTTTTGATGCTAAAGCGTTTCTGTTTCATGGATGAGCAACCGTTCATGAAACAAGGCTGAAAGTGAAAAAAAGTTCATTATTATGTTGACTAGATGGGAGAATTTTATGAAGTTGCTTCGACTCATGGTTGTTGCTTTTGCTTGCGCTTTGATGTTTGTGTCCAGTGCCGCGTCTGCGATCGCCGGAGCCAATCCCGATGCTGGATATCGGAGCAGTCCGACTAAGGGTGAGGCTCAGCTCCACAACCTGCAAGATCGGTCTGAAGATGTTTTAAAAGAGCAACCTTATCCTGGTAAAAGACTGCAGGATCAGGTCGGCCCTCGGGATCTCAATGTTGCCCAAACCGACGAAGATCTTGACAAGATGAGCACCCCCGAAAACTCGCAGCAGGCAGAAAGTGTTGAAGAGAAAGTTAAGAACGTTTTTGAAAACCTTACGGGTCAAGATAAGCGATAAGCCGTAATTCCTGGTTTTAGGAACGTTTCCTGAAACAACTTGTTCTCGATAGCTTGATTTAGTTTCAGATAAGTGCTTGAGCAACTTCGATTACATTGACTTGAGGGGCGCACCCCCAGGAAAGTAATTTTGTTTAACTGCTTATCGTTTATCCAGCATGGCCGCGAGTAGAACCTTTGATGTTCTGCTCGCGTTAAGTTTGTAGCTGGTGCGATCGCAAAACAGCTCATTTAACCACGTAATCTTTACGCCCTGTGTCTCTTTCTGTCTGGATTCTATCCATCTTAGGATTTTTGGTGGCTTTGGCGGTCATCTTCCTGGTATTTACCCTTTATTTAGGGGGAGCCTTTCGTCGCCACATTGTCTATCGGCTCAAACAAACTCCAAAACTTTCAGAACCCAGATTTCCTCAGGTAGTCACCAGTCTTTCCGACTCATTGACCACCAGTGGCCATCTCACAGGATTTTGGGTAGAAGCGAATGAAATTTTTGCGGCCCGACTGGATGCCATCCGTCAGGCCAGACACTTTATCCACTTTGAAACCTTTTTTATGACATCCGGAAAACGGGCCGACGACTTTGCTGGAGCGCTCATTCAAAAGGCCCAGGCAGGCGTCAAGGTGCTCTTCATTGCCGATCACTACGGTGCCCACGGCTTTCCCGTCAGCTACTGGCGAAGGCTCCAGCGGGCGGGGGTAGAAGTGCGGTTCTTTCATCCATTCACCTGGCGATCGCCCCTTGACTATTTGGAGCGTACCCACCGCAAGCTGCTCTTGATCGATGGGGAGCAGGCCCTCATTGGCGGTGCGGGAATTTCCGACCACTGGGACGGTCGCAAAAGCGTCGGGGAAACCGCCCCCTGGCTGGACTTTGAAATTGGCCTGCGGGGGCCAATCGTCTCGGTGTTGGAAGGAACATTTATGCAGCACTGGACGTATGTGGGGGGCATTGCCGATGTGGGCGATCGCATCATTCAGGCAGCAAAGCCGGAAGCATCCTCCATCTACGTCATCCCTGGCGATCCGTCCTACCGGGATTCGTCAGTAACGGCCCTCTTTCACATCAGCTTTCAGGCGGCCCAAGAGCGCATCTGGCTCACCAGCCCCTACTTGCTGCCCAATGAAGGACTCCAGAAAGATTTGATCGACGCCCGGCAGCGGGGCGTGGATGTCCGGATTCTCACCATGGGGCATTATAACGACAAGTCCTATGTCTACTATGCTTCTCGCGAACGCTACCGGCCTTTGCTGGAAGCGGGCATTCAGCTCTACGAGTACCAGCCCAGTATGCTCCATGCCAAGCTGATGGTGGTGGATGGTACCTGGCTCAGCCTGGGCAGCGCCAACCTCGACCCCCGCAGCTTGTTCCGCAATGACGAACTCAACCTCTCCATGCGCGATGCCGACCTCTCCCACCGTCTGGAGACTTTCTTTCTCCGTGCTTTGGAGGCCAGTCGGTTAATTACCATCCCCCAATGGGAGCGCCGCCCCTACTGGCAGCGTTTAATCGGGCGCACCTGTCTGGTGTTTCAGCGGCAGCTTTGAAATAAACGCGTCGTCTCCGTCGGTTCCATATCTGCGTCCATCTGCGCAATCTGCGGATTAGAAATCCCCCGGCCTCAGATTACCATCCACCTTACCCAGACTTTCCTCAGAACTTTGGTAGAGCTGATCCGCTTCCTCCAGAATGGCTTCCGGGTCATGCTGAACCGACTGCTGCACGTAGTTAACTTTGATTTCCTCCAGCAAGTCCGCCAACAGCCGCTCGATTTCCTGCTGAGTGGTGCGATCGCGCAATTCCTGAAACAAAGCCTCCCGAAAATTCTCCGGTAGAGGTGGGACAGGATGAGTCACGGTGGGCTGTTTGAACACAACATGCGCCTCCATCATCGCTCGCAGGGGGCGATCGCACGTCTACCCAGAGAACCAAATAGTTGACCCGCTAAGAAATTTTCTCAAGCAAGCTCCAGGTGCGCGATCACCGGGTAGTGATCGCTGGGGTAGACCGGCGGTTCGGCATCCTTGATAATCTGGCAGGACTGGGTGGAGAAAGCATGGTGGGTGCCGTTGCGAGTCAGCACCCAGTCGAGCCGCCAGTTGATGGGCTGGTCGGTTTCCTGCTGCGCCATGGCCTCATCGGCGGTGAAGCCTTCCCCCTGAAAATTGTGAACCGTATGCACCCCAGGGGCATCCCGGTGGCCACAGGCCAGAAAGGTATCACAGAACCCCTGTCCACAGAACAGGTCGTGGGCGTTGGGTTCCCGGAAGGCCGAACGAGTCCCCCCATTCACCAGGGGCAGGGGCGTATTGAAGTCCCCCGTGAGCACCACCGGCAGCCCAGCGGGGTTGAGGTCATTCAGCTTCTCCAGAATCAGCTTGGCTCCCCGCTGACGGGCGATCGCACTGCCGTGATCCAGGTGAGTATTCAAATGCACAAGGCGCAGGGGATCGCCCGCCCCCGCCACCCACTCCAGCACCACCCAGGTAGCTACTTTGATGCGGGCCGACCCCCAGCTACTCGACCAGCGATCGCAGGTTTCGCTCAGGTAAAAGCTGCCCTGCTGAAGCGGTCGCCACCGGGCTGTGTTCCAGTAAATGCCGCAGTAGAGCAGGCGTCCGGGACGGTTGTACTCTGCCCCTAACGTCCACTGGTAGTAAGGAAAGGCTTGCTCGTAGGTGGCAGCGTTGCCCACCTGGAGTTCCTGAAAGCCAATCAAGTCAGGGGCATAGGTTTGAATCGTGCGCAGGTTGAGCGGGCCTCGGTGTTGCCAGTGGTTTACGTCGTCGTAGGCGGGCGTTCCCCGGACATTAAACGTCATCACGCTGAAGCTGGGCACAGGCCCTCCTCATTACAGCTTCTACGGTCGCTCTCCAGGACGACCCGTTATCCCCTCAATCCTGCCACGAATCCACCTGGGGTGAAATGCCCCCAGGGTTCAGATTGGCCAGCATTGATGACAGATCCACATGGCCGACTGACTGGCCTGGGGAGAGCCAGTGCCATCTCCTGGATTGCTTTTTGGATCGCCCCCTGAATTTATCCGCTCATAAAAGCGCAGCTCCCAGTCAACAGCCGCCGCCGGATTCACCAGGGTCAAAGCTAGTTGTTGGAGCGGCTCGTTGTATCTTTCATCAAAGCCATAGGCAAGGCTGAGATGGAGCCAATCCTTGAGGCGCAGATCATCCCGGCGAGAGGCAGATCGAGCCTGACGGGCAAAGTGCGCAATTAACTGTTTGATCCAGTCCGATGCCAGCTCCAGCCCGTGCCATTGGGGGTGAAAGGCAAGACCCTGAATGGCGATCGCCGGTTTCGGTTGGTTGGATCGTGCTTCCCGCAATGCCTGATCCAGGGCTGTGCAATAGGTGGGAATAGCGGCTTTCTGGTCGTGGAAGAAGCCCGTCAGGGTGCAGTGGGGCATGTAATCGTGGGCTTTGTTAGGGGCGATCGCCCGACTTTTCTCAAAATAAGCCTCAAGCTGCTGGGCCAGATCACCCACCGGGCAGGCGTAAACGATGAACTCACGGCACGTTTCGCCGCCGGATTCGTTCGACATCTCGCTAGACTGAACGATCATGCCAGTTCTCACCAATTTCTTAGATAGGGGTCAGATCAGGCTCAGCGTAACATTTCATCATAAAAAATGTACTCCTTGATTGTTCCACTGCCGGTCGCGTATCCCTTCCTAACCATGCCACTAAACTCCACCCACATTCTTCTCATCGACGACAACCTCCGCCTGGTCAACCTCCTGGCCATGGAGCTGCGAGACGCTGGATATCGGGTCAGCGTCGCCTCATCGGGAACCGCGGGCCTGCAAATGGCCCTCAATCTGACGCCCGACCTGATTTTTCTCGACTGGAACCTACCCGACATTGATGGGGTGTCCGTTTGTCGGCGACTGCGGGCCGCCCACTATCCCTGCCCCATCATTATGATGACCGGCAAAAGCGAACAGGATTGCCGCCTCGTCTGCCTGCCATCGGGGGCCGATGCCTACCTGGTAAAACCCTTCGACCTGGATGCCCTGCTGGCCCAGGTGGCCGCCTACCAGCACGTCTGCGGCTGTGCCGCCTGATATTTTCCCACGCTGATCCAGGGGTGTGCTTGAGCACTTAACCCATCGCCTTGGGTAGCGTCACCGTAACGGTCGTGCCCGCCTCAGCCGACGACTCAATGGTTAAGCTCCCCTGATGGGCTTCCACGATGCGCTTGGTGATTGCCAGCCCCAGGCCATTCCCCGAAGATTTAGTCGTAAAAAAAGGTTTCGTAAGATTGGGCAGCACCTCCGGCGGAATCGGCTCGCCCCCGTTGTGAACCCGTACCCGGATGTGATTAACCGAGCCATTTTCATCGGTTTGCCAGGTGACCACGCCCCCCGGCGGCACCGCCTCACAGGCATTGCTGATGAGATTAATAAACACCTGCTTCAGCTTGTCGCGATCGCCCTTAATAAGGGCCGGAGTCACGAGGGATTGATAGTCAATGTGGCGATCGCTGGCAGACGGCATCGTCCGCAGCGTTTCCAGCAGATCCAGCATGAGGGCATTCAAATCCAGCTCATCCACCTCCAGCCGCTGGTCTTTGGCGTACATCAAAATCTCGTTGAGCAGCCGCTGCAGCCGTTCCGACTCCTCCAGTGCCAGGGCCAGCCGCGCCTGCGCCCGCTCCGGCAAATCCATCCGCTTAAAGGAACTCAGCCCCATGAGCACCGTCGTCAGCGGATTGCGCACCTCATGGACAATCATCGACGCCAGCTCGCCAATTTCCGCCAAACGGGCCATCACCTGTTCCGCCTGCTTCCGTTCCGTAATATCGCGGGCCAGGGCCAGGGCCAGTTGGGTATCTCCCAGATCCAGCAGGCCAAGACGCACCTCCACCGGAAACAGACTACCGTCCTTGCGGCGGTGCAGCCCTTCGAAGTTAATGGGATGTCCAGGGGCTAACTGCGCCCACGCCCGCCGAAACTCGTCCAGGGTCATGTGCTCCTGAACATCCGGCACCGTCAGATGCATCAGCTCCTCGCAGGAATAGCCCAAAGCATTGCAGGCTTGCTGGTTGACGTCCTCAATCTGGCCCGCAGCGTTGACCACGAAAAAGGCGTCGGCAGCCTGCTCCACCAGGGTACGAAACCGCATCTCGCTATCCCGCACAGCCTGCTCGGCTCGCTTACGTTCGGTGATGTCGTGGATCACGGACAAAATGCAGTCCTGCCCGTTGATTCGAATCAGTTCGCAGGAATAGAGGGCCGTTTTCTTTTCCCCCGTCAGGGTGCGAAAACAGTATTCCTGGTTACGCACGCACCCCGCATTGTGGAGCATATCCAAAATTTCGTTGCGATCGCTCTGCTTCACCCACAGCCCCAGTTCCGTCACCGTCTGGCCAATCACCTCTTGGCGGGTAGCATTGGCCAGCTCCAGAAAACTGTCGTTCACCTCGATCAGCCGCCCTTCCGCCAGCGTGCTGAGGGTCACCGCATCAGGGCTGGCACGAAAGGCTTTGGAAAACTTCTCCTCCGAACACCGCAGGTCAGCTTCGGCCTGATCTCGTTCGGCGATCGCCTCGGAAATCTGCCGCACCATCTGGTCGAAAGCCGCCGTTACCTCTCCCAGCTCATCACTGCGGATGTGCTTGACCGACTCAAACTCCGGCGGCACGCCATTATCCTCATGGCCGAGGACCGTGCCTGCCCGCAGCAAATCCCGCCGCAGGGTGAGAATCGGGGTAATCAAAATTCGCTCCAGCACGACCAGGGTGGCAACGGTGACGAAGATGGAGATAATCACCACTAGGCCAGTGATCCGGCCAATAAACGCATAGAATTCCCGACTGACGCCCACGGCATCGTGGCGGATGATCAAAACGTGGCGACCCTGTAGGGGCGACATATCCCAGGCAGCGTCATAGCGGTGGGTGCGCCGGTTGTAGCGATCGCTCCGATTGGTCAGGTCGGCAAAGGTCAGGTCGGGCGGATCGCCAAAGGTGCCCACCAGGGTGCCATCCTGCCGGTAGAGCGCCCCCCCCAGCACCACCAGGTTTTCCTGGATATTGGTGAGGTAGCCCAGCAACTGTTCGTCATCGGCATCCAGGTCTTTGGTCGCCAAAACGCCTGCTGCCCGCGCCGCCGACAGTTCCCGCAGGTAAGACAGCAGCTCTCGCTCCCGCCGATAGACCGAGGGAATGAGAATGATCGCCTCGATCACCACGATGCTGATAAACACCCAATAGACGATTTTCCGCGACAGCCGCGCCTTGAAAAGATTAAACCAGCGTTGTCGGTTTGCCACGGCACCGTCCTCCATCCAGCGGCTGAAAATTCAGCGTGTATTTAGATTTTAGAGGGTAGCCTCGATTGCCATCAGCCCCCACACCAGACCAAACTGCATTCGCGTGATGCGCCGCACCCGCAGCCCGCTGTCTTCAAGGAGCCGCTGCATTTCGGCACGGGTGTAGCACTGGTGGTGGCCAGGATCGATCACTTTGAGCGCCAGGTCGCAGAGCTGACAGAGGGGGTAGTCGCGGCACCAGTCGAGAATGAGAACCCGCCCATTGGGCTTCACCACCCGGCGAAACTCCTTCAGCACCTGCAGCGGCTCATCGAAGAAGTGAAACGAATTGGCACAGACGACAGTATGGAACTGCTTAGCCGGGACGGGGAGGGAGCGGGCGATCGCCACCTGAAACTCCACCGCTGGAAACCCCTCCAGCTTCTGACGCGCCTGGGCCAGCATTTCTGGGGAGATATCGACGCCAACAATCCGCTGGCTGGGGGTTTCCGAGAGCAGCAGGGCGGCAAACTCCCCGGTGCCGCAGGCCACATCCAGCACCGCATCCGTAGGCGCAATGGCGGCCCATTCCTGCAAAAACAGCAGGCTGGTTTGGATATAGCTCCGCCAGCGGCGATCGTACTGGGTCGCCAGCCGGTCATACTGTTGCCGCACCTTCGTTTCAATGGTGGTTTCACTGAGCATGATCTGCCCTCCGCTTCATCCCCCTGGCATTTGGACTTATTCTAGGCTACTCGCCGCCCCTGGGAGTAAACCGTCATCACGCGGGGTACCGGGCCATCGGCATGCACCGAAATCAGGTCGGCCCGCTTACCCACTGCCAGACTGCCGCGATCGCCCCCCAGGCCAATCGCCTTAGCCGGATTGAGGGTCACCAGCCGCAGCACCTCATGGATAGCCCGCTGGGTGTGGTGGGCAATCAAAAACACCGCATGGAGCAGGCTGTGGGGTACATAATCCGAGGAGATCACATCCACCAGATCCAGCGCCACCAGATCCAGCGCCGACACATTGCCAGAGTGGGAGCCGCCCAGCACCAGGTTGGGCGCACCCATGAGCACCTGTAGCCCGTGCTTGTGAGCTTCCTTAGCCGCGTCCAGGGTGGTGGGAAATTCCGCAATCACCGCTCCTTCGGCGATCGCCTGCTGCACATGCTCAATAGTGGCATCGTCATGGCTGGCCAGGCTGATGTCATGGGTGCGGCACAGCGCCACCAGATCGCGACGGCTTTGATCGGCGTGGGCCTGCTGGGCAGTGATGCGATCGCGAATGAACGTATCCATCTCCGCCTCGCTGACGCCGTGTTTGCCCACATAGTACTCTTTATATTTATCAATCTTTGAGAATTGCCGCTGACCGGGGGTGTGATCCATCAGCGAAATCAGCGCCAGCAGGGGATGGGTGGCATAGCCCGCCGCCACTTCTGCCACTTTTTCATAGGCCAGCTCGCACCGCAGATGGAGCCGATGGTCGATGAGAAATTTGCCACTTTCCTGCCGCTGCAGAACCTCGTCAATCATCGCCCCAAACTGGGTAAAGCGAATCGACGTGGGGGTGACATCGCCAATGGCGATCGCATCACACACCGTGGTAATGCCCGCGGCGGCCAGGTCGCGATCGTGGTAAATCGCAGCGGCATCCAGGGGCCAGCGCACCGCCGGTCGGGGGGTCATGCACTTTTCCAGGTGGTCGGTATGCAGCTCCACCAAACCGGGCATCAGGTAGTCTCCCTGGCCATCCTCGCCCTGGGCCACAATTCCGGGCTGAATGTCGGCGATGACGCCGTCCCGGATGACCAGCGTGCCGAGAAGCTCTTCTGTGGGAAGCTGGAGCCGATAATTGGTCAAAATCTGCTCATTCATGGCGGTTGATAAGTTGCGGGTTGGTCAATGGTCGCGTCACGGCTCCTATCATACGCGAGTTGCCAGCGATCGCACGGCAGCGGATTGGCAAAACTTTAGCTTTTTCCGAAGCTGGGGCTGGGTCGCTCCCCAGGGACATAAACCGGCAGCGGCGTTGGAATCGAAATCCCATAGCCCTGCACATAGTCCACCCCAATCAGCCGGAGGCGATCGCGCACGACCTGGCTTTCCACAAACTCGGCAATCGTCTTCATGCCAATGGTGCGGCTGATGTGGCTGATGAACTCAACAATGGTGTAGTCCACCGGATCTTCCAAAATGTCGCGAATAAAGTTGCCGTCAATTTTCAGGTAATCAATCGGCAGGTTTTTCAAATAGCCAAAGGAAGACATGCCGCTGCCAAAATCATCCAGGGCAAACTGGCAGCCAAACGCCCGGAGCTTGCTGATGAAGTCCGCCGCCTGACTCAAATTGGCGATCGCCGCAGTTTCCGTAATTTCAAAACAAATATGGTGGGGGGGCACCTTCCCCGTCCGCAACTGCTCCACCAGCATGGTGAGAAACTTGTCGCTGCACACGCTCGTACCCGACAGGTTGAGCATAAACGTGGGTCTGCTGCCGTTGCCTGAATCGGCGATCGCCTGTTGGGCAAAGGTTTCATAACTCGCAAAAAAGGTCTGCACCACCCAGCGATCGATTTCCGGCATCAGGCCATAACGTTCCGCTGCTGGAATAAAGGCCATGGGGGGCACCAGCTTGCCCGTTTCATCCACCATGCGCACCAAAATTTCGTAGTGGTCTGACAGCAGCAAATTACCGGGCACCGTTGGCGTAATGCGCTGATAGTAGAGTCGAAACTGGTTGTACTCCAAGGCGTGCCGAATTTTGACCGTCCACTGGCGCTCGCTGCGCTGGCGATTGAGAATCTGGTCATTGGCCCGGTAGACATGGATGCGATTGCGCCCCGCATCCTTGGCCGCATAGCAGGCCACATCCGCCGCACTCAGCACCGTCGCCAGATCTCGGGTTTCCCCATCAAGCGTAACAATGCCAATACTCGCTCCCACCACAAAGCTGCGATCTTTCCACATAAAGCGAAAGTCCTGGATGAGGCGCTGTAGTTTCTGCGCGATAATGCGGGCATTTTCGATGGGGCAGTTGTACAGCAGAATGCCAAACTCATCGCCCCCCAGGCGGGCGAGGATGTCCGATGCGCGGATGTTGTGCTGCAGCATCCGCGCCACCTGGCGCAGCAGCTCATCCCCAGCGATATGGCCGCAGGTATCGTTGACGATCTTAAACTGGTCTAAATCCAGATAACACAGGCTATGCTGCTGATTGTCATTCACTGCATCCTCAATGGCCTGGGTGAGTTCTTGCTCAAACCGCCAGCGGTTGACCAACCCCGTGAGAGTGTCATGCTGGGCCTGCCAGGAGAGCTGGCGCGACATTTCACGAGATTGGGAGACATCCCGGAAGACCAGCACCGTACCCATCAGTGCGCCCGCCTGGTCAAAGATGGGAGCCGCCGAGTCTTCAATGGCAAATTCGTGGCCATCTTTGGCAATCAAAAGAGTATGGTCGGCCAGGGAAACGATGCACCGTTTCCGCAGCACCATTTCCACGGGATTGACCGCCGGTTCACGGGTGACCTCATGGATGATATTGAAGACCGTCAACAGATCCTGGTCAACTGCGTCTCCATTGCACCAGCCCGTCAGCTTCTCGGCCACGGGATTGAGATAGGTGACGCGCCCCTGGGCATTGGTGGTGATCACCGCATCACCGATGGACTTCAGGGTAATTTCGGCCAGTTCCTTCGCTTTGAACAGCGTCTCCTCAACTTGCTTGCGATCGCTAATATCTTCAGCCACCACAATGAAGTAGTCCGGCTCTCCAGAAGAACGGCACACCAGCGACACCGCCAGGTTCACCCAAATCTCTCGACCATCTTTGCAAACCCAGCGCATCTCTCTGGTTTCGGGATCCACCCAGTCTCGCAGTAGTTCTGTCCTCACCCCCAACTCCGCAGAGGCCCGATCATCCGGGTGAGTGATGGCCAATAGGTTTCCTTGCAACAGCGCTTCCCGTGAATAGCCCAGCAGGTCACAAAGGCGCTGATTGACGCGCTGCCACTGCCCCTCCAGCCCGACATGGGCGATACCAACGGCGGCCCGCTCAAAGGTATGGCATACTTCCGGATCGCACATTGCGATGGAACCTTGCTGGCTAAACGGACGCAATGGCCCTTCCCTGAGCCAGTGATTTCTCTGTCCTGCCCTCAGACGAGCATTTAACCGCTGGTGCGATCGCCACCAGGGCAGCGCCAGCGATCGCACCAGAACCGATATCAGCACCAGAACCGTTACCCCAGCCATGCCCGCCGCAATGACTTTGATGATCCCCGCTAACCAGTAGGCGGGATGCCAGACCGTCCAATATTCCATGAAATGGGAGGCACTTGCCATCCAGATCAACACACAGAGCCAGTTGAACAGGCGGGTACAGGGAATATTTTTCCGCCGGAGTCCTCCGTAAATCAACAAAGGCGGAATGAGGCCATAGGCCAGGGCCATAAGTAAATCTGCGGCAGCATGGAGGCTTATCAGTCCAGGTTGCCACAGATAGCAGTCACCCTGTGGCATGAGGTGCTGTGGAACTGGTTCAGCCCAGCCCAAATCGAGCAATTGCAAATTCATAGACAGAGAAAATCTGAAGAAATAGAACTTTTCAAAAATGGGTGCGGTTTATGTCGGTCAATGCTCAATCTGGTTTGAAACCTGGGGTTTTCCTCAAGTTAAGTGAAAACTCCAGGCTCCAGATTACGCACATAGGTTTGTTTTTAATCACGGCTAAATTATTGAATATCCCAAATCTGTTTTCATCCTTAAATTTGCTTAGTCACTTTTAGCCTTCTAAGTAAATGCTGGTCAAAGTTCCCGTAGCTTTACTGAAGCTTTCAGTGATCTATGATGGGGGGTTGGGGTTCTGAATCCGTCGATGCCCGTACTTAGAGCAGATCACCCATGGGGAAATCATGGGCAGATCAAACGGGGATCATCTAAGCATCATGTAGAGGAACTGGGCGATCGCCCATCCCCCCCCGGTTTCAAACCCGAGCAAACTCGTCCTGTAGTGCCCGATAGCGGCTGTAGCTATCCCGTAGCTGCCGAATATAGGCCCGCCATTTTTCCGGTTCCTGCAAAATATCCAGGTAAATATCCTTCATCGCCTTGGCGTAGATGGCTGCCTGGTGATAATACTTACGGCTTTTGCGGTTAATATTGGCTTGAATCATTTCCTCATAGAGGTTAATCGCTTCCTGGGGGCAGGCCTGTTTCACCCCTTCCGCCACCAGCACCCGCAGCGATTCACACTCAATTGGCTTACTGGCAGCCAACGTCAGAGCGGCCTGCCAGTCTTGTTCGTACAGGTAGATTCTGGCCAGCTCCGTCGAATTCAGGCTAGCCCACCGCAAAAGCTGCGATCGCTGCGACGGCCACACCTCCAGTTGGGTTGCCAGCGGTCGAATCTCCTGATACTGCTCCAGCGTCACGCCCTCAACCTGCGCTTGGATCATTAGAATGCGATTAACGCTTTCATCATCGCCTGCCTGCTGATAATGCTCAACCAGCGTCGTCAGCAGGGGCCTTGCCTCAAGCTGAATGTAGCGAGAGTAAAAGCTGCCCGTTGCAGCCGCGCGCTCTTGCGACTCTACCAGGAAAGCGGCCCCTGCCTCCAGGGTACTCAGGTAGGCATCGTCATCTCCCTGCTCCTGCCAGTACTGGGCCAGTTCCAGATAGTGTTCCTCATGGTGCAGATGGGCCTGCCGCATTTGCAAATAGCGCCCATCGTCGCCCATGTCTCGATACCAGCCGATAATCCAATCGACAACATCTTTGTCGTCTGACCCACTCAGGATTTCAATCAGGTAATAATAGTCCTTCGGTTCGGTACAAATAGTGTCCAGGGAATCTTTCACCGCATCAAAAATGTTTCCATACTCTGTCATCCCCCAGTCGAGAATCGAAAGTAGGGAATTGAAATGAAGCTGCTTCTGCGGGTGGGGCAACCTCAACCGCTGCACCGCTTTGCCATAGTGAAGAATGGCATCCTCAATTTGCACAGTGCCGATGGGATACTCATCAAACAGATCGTTGCCGCAGGTCACCGCGTGCCAGAAGACCTCAATTTGATCCGCTGGATGGAGCGTTTCGGCTTCGGTGAAAGTAGTTTCTAGTTCGCTGTAAACTTCCTCCTCGTCATACTCGTAATCGTAGTCGTAGTCGTGCTCCGATTGGAACTGGAGGTTGTTGAAAAAATCCGAAATCTGTCGCTTCAGTACTTTGACAACCTTTGAATTCTGGGGCTGTTGTCGCAGGGTTTGAGTCGAAATAGGCACCACAGCCAGCAGCGATCGCCGCACGTTCGGCTTGTCCCGCGCCAGATCCAGCACCACTTTCAGCAGTTCCTCATGGGAGAGAGCCGTCAGGGTTTGCGCGAGCGCATCGGGATCCCCCTCCGTTTCCGGTGCTGGCAGCGGATCTTCATCCCGCAAATATTGAAGCAGCACGGCAACGATGTGCTTGCAAACATTACCATCGTAGGGGCAGGTGCAGTGGGTTTCTAAACGACCGCTGCGATCGCTCACCGTCACCCGATAAAGCCCATGACCGCCCTGCACCTTGGCTGTAATTTGGTGGGGTGCGAGGGAAAGGGTGGCGATCGCCTCAGAATCGTAGTAGTCTTCGCCCCGCTCATAGACCTGGGAATTGTCCGCCAGTTCATAAACATCGTTTTCCGTCAGGGACTGTAAATCCATAGCACCCATTGCCATCAAAATCTTCCCGTTCCTAGAGTATCAACTTAAGGCGAGACCGTGGATAAACCGTAAACGCTGAAAATCAGGTATGATTCAGTACTCCGAACCAAATTCTCTCCCCAATCCATAAGGTTTTGTTAAATCTCTGGGGCGGTTCTGTATTCTCCGATAGTCTCAGTGCGATAGTGCTCAGTGCGAGGTTAGCGATTACGGCGGAGTGGACTTCATGAAGATTCTACTGGTCGAAGATGATCCAGCTATTAATCAGCTTTTGTCCGTCACATTCGTCAACCATCGTTATACCATTGACGTTGCCGTAGATGGAAAGACAGGGCTAGAGCTGGCCGCCCAGGGGCATTACGACGTCATTTTGTTGGATATTATGGTGCCCCACATGGATGGCATCAGCGTGTGTCGGCAGCTCCGTCATCAAGGCTGTCAAACCCCCATTTTGATCCTCACGGCCAAAGGGGCCAACGAAGACGTAGTTGAAGGACTGGACGCCGGTGCAGACGATTACGTTACGAAACCCTGCGAACCCTCCCAACTCCTAGCCCGAATTCGCGCCCTGACCCGTCGATCGGATAGCCATCCGCCATTCCCCCTGCTGAAATGGGGAGAACTGCAGCTTGACCCCATCGCCATCCAGGTAACCTATCGGCAACAAACTGTGCCCCTCAGCCCAAAGGAATACAGCCTGCTGGAGCTGTTTTTGCGCCACCCCCGGCGCATTTTTAGCCGCAGCGCCATTATTGACCGCCTCTGGTCAATTGATGACTTACCCACGGATGCTGCCGTCACCAATCTGGTCAAAGATTTGCGCCACAAGCTGAAAATGGCCGGTCTCCAACAGGAGGCGATCGAAACGGTCTATCGCATGGGCTACCGCTTGACCCTGCCGCCCAAAGAGTTGCCGTCTGCTGGTCAGGACATGACCGTCGCTGTCAACGGGGCATCACCCGACCCAGACAGTCTCGCGCTGATCAACCAGGTAGCCCAGAGCTTTCGGGCTACCCTCAAGGAGCGGCTGGCCGTGCTGGAAGCGCTGGGGCGATCGCTCATCCCCTTCAATCCCGTCACCGCCAGCCCTGTCGCCGCCATCGCTCCCGCCCAAATTGAGCAGAGCCGTGTTGAGGCCCATCGGCTGGCGGGAGGGTTGGGCACCTTTGGCTGTCCCGAGGGATCCCAAATCGCCCGCTCGATCGAGCAGCTTCTGGGGGAAGCGACTGAGTTTGATCCAACCCAGAGCCAGCGGTTTTTGAATCTGCTGAGTCAATTGCAGCAGGTGGTTGCTGATCTTCCCTCAGAACCCATCTGCTGCCACCAGCCAGCCATCCAGGCTCCTTCCCCAGACAGCGGCCCATTTACGCTGGACGGGCAGCCCCTTGTCGCCAGCAGTGGGTGCGCGGCTGGCTCCGCTGCCTGTGTCCTGGTAATTGGGGCAGAGGCAGACTGGGTAGCGTCCCTGCAGGCCGCTGCGGCGGTGGAGAATCTGCGGCTGGAGGCCGTTTCCCCCTGGAATGCTGCCCTGGATGGATTGAAATATCAGCAGCCCAGGGCCATTCTCCTGCAGTTGAACCAGAACCTGCCCTGGGAGAAGGGGTTGGCCCTCGTCCCGCACCTCAAAGCCGAGTTGACCGGCATTCCCGTGCTGATTTTAGCTGAAGGGGATGGGTTGGCCGAACGGGTGGCGGTGCTGCAGGCGGGGGGCGATCGCTACCTGCTCCCATCAACCCCTCCGGCAACCCTAGTGGCCACCATTGCGGCGGCCATTGTCCAGGCAGTCCCCCACTCCACGGCGCGGGTGATGATTGTGGACGACGATCCCGCCGCCCTGAAGTTGATGATGACGCTATTGCAGCCCTGGGAATTACAGGTCACTTGTCTCACCAACCCCGAACGGTTTTGGAAAGTGCTAACGGCAACCAATCCCGACGTGCTGCTGCTGGACCTGGAGATGCCCGGTTACAGTGGACTGGAGCTTTGTCGAGTGGTGCGGCAGGATATCAAATACAGGGATTTACCGATTTTATTCGTCACGGGCTATACAGATGTGGCCACCATGCAGCAGGTATTTGCGGCAGAGGCCGACGACTTTATCGGCAAAACCCAGGTGGGGCCAGAACTGGCCAGCCGGGTTATCAGCCACATCGAAAAGAGGCGGATGCAGCGTCAGCGATTTAAGAGGTGATTGCGATCGCCTACCGAGCGCTATATTATATGCTGCTAAAGCAAGAACACAGCATATACCGTCATATATCCGCATGAAGGGCATGGGGATCAACGCCAAATCATTCGATCTGATCTATCGCTGGCGTCGCCGCATCGCCAGAGTGCCGCTGTGGGTATTGCTGACGGTGCCGTTTGTCCTGCAGATGCTGCTGGCCGTTGGCATGATGGGCATCCTGTCCTACCGGAGCGGGCAGCGATCAGTTCAGGCCTGGGTCGGTCGAGTGTTGGCCGAAGTGGGCGATCGCCCCATCCCCGATCTGGATCACTGGGTACAAACCGTCCCGGTAACCGACCAGTTCCAGATCCTGGGGTTTGTTGTGCTGATGGCCCTGACCACGGCCCTGACGGGGCTGCTAACGGCCCGACTCATTGCCGACTCGATTCATCGCCTCCAGGTTGCCGCTAGCGCGATCGCCAAAGGCAATTTCAACTACCCCATCGCAGCCGTGGGCATTCAGGAAGTTGTCAATCTCTCGCGCTCGTTTCAGCGCATGGGGCACCAGCTCGATGTGTTTTTTCAATCCCTGCAGGCCAGTGAGCAGAAGTTTGCCACCCTGCTGAGCAATGTTCCCATTGGCGTCAGCGTCTTCAATGCAGACGGCAAAATGATCTTGCTCAATCAAATGGGCAAAGCCATCCTGGGGCACGACTTGATCCCCGACATTGGGCCAGAACAACTGGCAGCGGTGTATCAGTTCTACCTGGCAGATACCGACCAGCTCTACCCCACCCATCGCCTGCCGGTGGAGCGGGCACGGCGGGGGGAAAGCGTCTGTATCGATGACCTGGAAGTCGCCGTGAATGGCGTGCGGCAACGGCTGGAGGTGTTTACCATTCCCGTTTTGGATGACAGTGGCCGGGTGCTGTACGCCATCAACGCCTTTCAAGACATTACAGAACGGCATCGCCTGAATCAGCTCCGGGAGTCCTACGCCCTCGAACTTGAGCAGCAACTGGTAGACCAGATGGAAGCCATTCTGCAATCGGAAGAACGCTTTCGTCTGGCCGTTGAAAACCTGCCGGATATGTTTGTTCTCTATGACAGCGATCGCCAGTTTCTCTACATCAACACTAAAGGGCTGGAAATCAGCGGTAAACCCCTGGAAGCGGTGTTGGGCAAGCGAGATGAAGATCTCTTTCCGCCGGAGGTAACCGATGCCTACCTGCCCCTGCTGTTAAAGACCATTGAGACGCGATCGCCTCAAACGGGGGAATGCACCATCGCCCTTCCCCATCAACCGCCGCTTACGATGATTATCAAGTACGTGCCCATCCTGGATCCCGAAAATAACCTCCGGCAAATTCTCGCCCTCACCCTGGATATCACCCATCGCAAACAGGTCGAGCAGGCCCTGCAGGAAAGCGAAGCCCTCAATCGGGCTATTCTGGAAGCCATTCCCGATTTGATCATTCGCATGCACCGGGATGGCACCTACCTCAGTATCAAACTCACTTCCAGCATCCGCTTGATGAACCCCAACCTGACCATTGGGTCTAACGTGCGGGACGCCCTTCCCCCAGAACAGGCCCAGCGGCGGATGGAGGCCACCCAGCAGGCTCTGGCAACGGGCGAGATTCAAATCTACGAATTTCCCATTCAAGTAGACGAGGAAACCCTGTGGCAGGAGGCCCGCATTGTGCCCCTGGGAGCCGATGAAGTCCTGGTGATTGTGCGGGGCCTGACAGAGCAAAAGCGGGCGGAGCAAGCCCTGCGGGAAAGTGAAGAGCGGTTCCGCAAAGCCTTTGACGATGCCCCCATTGGCATTGCCCTGGTGGCTCCAGACGGGCGTTATTTGAAGGTGAATCAAGCCCTTTGCGACATCCTGGGCTACTCCCAGGGCGAACTCCAGGTACTGCGGCGACAGGACGTTACCCACCCGGAAGACCGAGTCGGTGACTGGCAGGGGATGCAGCGGCTGCTGGCGGGCGACATTCGTATCCACTGTGCCGAGAAACGCTATCTGCACAAGCAAGGCCACGATGTCTATGCGCTGGTCAACATTTCCCTGGTAAAAGATCAGGATCGCAATCCCCTATACTTCATTGCCCAGATCCAGGACATCAGCGATCGCCACCAGATTGACCGCCTCAAAGACGAGTTTATTTCCATCGTCAGCCACGAGCTGCGAACGCCGCTCACCGCCATTCGTGGCTCCCTGGGGCTGATTAATACCGGCGTCCTTGACGAAAACCCCGCCGATGTCAAAGAAATGCTGCAGATTGCTTATAACAACAGCGATCGCTTGATGCGCCTGGTAAACGACATTTTGAATTTAGAGCGGCTGGAGTCGGGCAAACACCAGCTCGTGATGGAGCCATGCCAGGTCAGCGATTTGCTGAACCAGGCGGTAGAGTCTGTAGGGGCGATCGCCCGCTCCGCCGACGTTACCCTGACCGTTACCCCCCTGGATGCCCAGGTTTGGGCCGCACCAGATGCCATTATTCAAACCCTGACCAATCTGCTCAGTAATGCCATTAAGTTCTCTCCCAAAGGCTGCACCGTCTGGATTACGACAGAAATCACCCAGGGAGAACACCTCCCGGTAGACTTACGCACCGACCCGTTCATGCCCTTTCCCCAGGTTTTATTTGCCGTCAACGATAACGGACGGGGTATCCCTGCAGACAAGCTCAAAACTATCTTTGAGCGGTTTCAGCAGGTGGATGTATCAGACTCGCGCCAGCGGGGCGGCACGGGGCTGGGGTTGACCATCTGCCAAACCATTGTGCGCCAGCATCAGGGCCAGATTTGGGCAGAGAGCGAGCTGGGCAAGGGCAGTACTTTCTATTTCACGATTCCCCTAGTAGGAGGGCCACATGACCCGGCACGTTTTAATCATTGATGACGAGCCGGATATTCGCCGGGTGGTGCAGGTGTCCCTGGAAAAGTTTGCCCGGTGGCGAACTACCCTGGCAGCGTCGGGGCAGGCGGGATTAGAGAAAGCCAGGGCGGAAACCCCCGACGCAATTTTGCTCGACGTGTCCATGCCCGACATGGATGGCGTGACCTGCTTCAACCAGCTTCAGGCCGATCCGGCTACCCGCCCCATCCCGGTGGTGCTGCTAACGGCAAAGGTGCTGCCGAGCGATCGCCAGCGCTTTGCCGAGATGGGGGTAGCGGGCGTCGTCACCAAACCCTTTGACCCCCTGACCATCTGGCGAGAAGTCGCGGAAATCCTCCACTGGAACCAGGATTAACCAAAGGAAAATTTTCAGGGGAGCTTTTCCCTCATCCCCCAACCCCTTCTCCTGTTCTGGGCTACTAAGGAGATTTCCAGGAAAAAATTTACCTTCGGTTAAACCCTTGGTAGGGGCAAATGGCCATTTGCCCCTACGTCGTCCGGTCGGATCATTATCAAAAAATCACCTTAGACGTAGACGAAGGAATCGCTATTGAGGTTAAGGGTACCCGCGCCCTGAACTACGGCAATCAGTTCCGGCTGGCCGGGGGTATTCAGCAGAATCCCGATCCCCGCCGGGACATTGGGGAGATTGCTGCTGAGCTGGTAGTTGCTGGCCCCGCCCCGCAGTTGGATTACGTCTCGGCCCACCTGAAAGTCTTCGATAAAGGCGTAGTCGATAATTCCCGGAGTAGAGCCGATGCGGTCGTTGTAGTAAACCTGGGTAGAATCGCCCAACACAAACACATCGTCGCCGTAGCCGCCCACCAGGTAATCCACTTCACCCACTCCGGCGTCATTTACCAGGGAGTTGACCCCGACGAGCACATCGTCGCCCCGTCCCCCGTCCAGGAAGTCGTCGCCCCGACCGCCAAACAGGTCATCATCGCCGCGATCGCCCCCCATCAGGTCATCCCCACCCAGACCAAACAGATCATCATCGCCCCGCCGCCCCAGGATGGTGTCCCGGTTGGCGGTTCCTTCCAGAAGATCCCGCGCCTCTGTCCCCACCAGGTAGAGCAGGTCATCCCAGATGAGGTCATAGGTGTTGAAGGTGGCATTGCCGGAAGCGCTGTCTACCTGGAGGTAATAGGTGCCCGCACTGGGGAGGAGAATATCCAGGGATTCATTATTGGTAACCGATGTGGATTCCGCCACCAGGTTACCCACCGCATCGAAGACTGCCAACTCCAGGTTGCCATCGGCATGAGTAAAAAATAGATCAACCACCAGATTTTCAAAGCCCGGCGTCACTTCAATTTCATACCAATCCTGATCGCCATGAACGCCGCTGCCGTTGATATCGCTTAGCCGCACAGCCTCCTGGGTGGTCAGGTCAAAGGCCGTAAGGCGGGTGTCGTTTTCTTCATAGGCGTCATCCACCAGCAGGTCATCCCACACCAGGTCGTAGATGTTGAAGGTGGAAGCCCCGTTAAACTCGTCAACCACCAAGTAGTAAGTACCGGCACTGGGTAGGATGACGTTAATAAATTCATCATCCGTCGTTGAGGTTGACTGGGTAACCAGGTTTCCGGCGGCATTATAAACAAATAGATCGAGGTCGCCATTGGCGTGAACAAAGTCCAGGGTGGCTACCAGATTTTCAAAGCCAGGGGTAATCTCGATTTCGTACCAGTCAGCATCAGCCTGTCTGCCCAAGCCATTAATGTCACTCAGGCGCACCGTTTCCTGAGCGGTCAGGTCAAAGGCGGTAGCCAGGCTATCATTCTCTTCGTAGGCGTCGTCTACCAGCAGGTCATCCCACACCAGATCGTAGGTATTGAAGGTGGGGTTGCCGGAGGCACTGCCCACAACCAGGTAGTAGGTTCCAGCGCTGGGCAGAATCGTGTTGATGGTTTCGTTGTTGGTAACGGAGGTCGCGGAGGTCACCAGGTTGCCAGCGGCATCAAACACAAACAGGTTCAGGTCACCATTGGCATGGACAAACTCCAGGTTGGCCACCAGGTTTTCAAAGCCGGGGGTAATTTCGATTTCGTACCAGTCGGGGTCCGCCTGAATGCCCAGGCCGTTGATATTGCTCAGGCGCACCGTTTCCTGGTTCGTCAGGTCGAAGGCGGTAGCGGGGCCATCATTCTCCTCATAGGCGTCGTCCACCACCACGGAAATCACATCATAGTCCCGAAGCAGGGCCACATTCGAGTTATTGCCCTCGTTGCTCTCATCCACGACATCATCCGGGTCAATCACCATGCCCAGGAAGTAGTTGCCGCTGCCGTTCCAGAACGGATCCGTTGCACCAGGAAGGGTGAGGGTCACCGTACCTTCTGTGATATCAATGCGATCAACGGAGATGGAGGTGGTTCCTAACAAGCGATCGGCAGCCGGGTTGATGATGTTGTTGCGGGAAATGTAGAAATCAACATCGAACAGCCCTGAAGCCACAATTCCACTGTTCTGCACAGAGAACTCAATGGTAATGGTACTACCGGCAGCAACTGAGTTGGGCAGGTTGGGCAGGGCGTTGAAGATATCACCCGTCAGATCTGCTTGATTGAGGGCAATCACAGTGCCAAACATTTCGGGGGTAGATGTCATGGATAAACTCCTGGTGATGTTGCAAGGGTTGGAAAGTCAAGGCTGTTCGCACATAAGAACTCGGACGCTGTTGAAGGGGGGCGATCGCCCTCAAGTGTCAAACCATCGACGACTTCCCCCCATCATGGAACCAGGGCTACTGGCGGCGGAGCAAGCACTACCCGACCCGCACTACCCGAGAGTTGGCGGTGTCGATGATCATCTCCTCAATTTCCTGGGCACTCAGCTCAGGATTGGCCGACAGCATCAGAGCCGCCACACCCGCCACATGGGGAGACGCCATAGACGTGCCGTCTAGCCGCTCATACTGGTTACCCGGCTTGAGGGAATTAACCTGAACCCCTGGAGCCACTACATAGTCTAGAGGAATTCCGGCTTTATTAGCGAAATCCGCCAATCTGTAGTTGCGATCGACGGCACCCACGGCAATGCCCCAATCGGTTGCGTAACGAGCCGGGAAACCAGGCAGTTTTTTACCGTCGTTACCCGATGCCATCACCACCGTGACCCCATTCTTCACCGCATAGCGAATTGCTCGACGCTGGGCCGCATCTGGGATATCCCCGCCCAGGCTCATGTTGATCACATCCGCACCGTTGTCAACCGCATAGTAGATACCTGCAGTGATATCATCAAAGCTGCCGCTGCCGTCATCGCCAAGCACCTTCACCGGCATGATTTTAGCGTCGTAGGCAATGCCGGTAATGCCGATATTGTTTTTCTCAGCACCGATGGTGCCCGCAACGTGGGTACCGTGGCCGTCCCGATCCATCGGATCATTGCTGTTTTCCGCAAAGCTCCAGCCCCTGACATCGTCGATAAAGCCGTTATTGTCGTCGTCGATGCCGTTTCCTTCAATTTCCAGGGGGTTGCGCCAGATGTTGTCGTTGATATCTTCGTGGGTGTAGTCCACGCCCGTGTCCAGTACAGCGACGACGATGCCATCACCCGTAAAGTTGCGCTGCCAGGCTTCGGGGGCATTGACCAGATCCACTTCCCAGGTTACATCGTCCATGCCAGGAAGCAGGTCAAAGGTATTGTCCCGTCCAGCGGCAGTGGCAACGGCACCAGCAGCATCGACCAAACCATAGCCAAAGTCGGCAGACTCAAAGCCACTGGGTGCTTGCTGGGTAGATAGGGACAGGGTGTAGTTGGTATTCCCCTTGAACTGACGCACAAGGATGTAGTATTCACCTTCGTTGAGGGTGGCACGAATAGTTTCCGCCCGGGAGCGGCCATTGACCGACGCTGCAATAATTTCATTCCCATTGACCCGGCGGTTGCGATCGCCATCCCGAATCAGGGCCACGTCAGCATCGGCACTGAGGCCATTGAGCTTGAGATTAAAGGTTTGGGTGCCCTCGACCCGGAAACGATAGTAGTCATCGGTGTCGCGATCGCCCACAAATCCCCGCACGGTTTCCTCATCCGACAGGGTTCCCAGGTTTTCGGCCTGCCGCAGCCTGCCGCCCGCCGTATCAGAGGTGAGGGTCATGCGATAGCGGGCTTCTTCGTCACCGCTAGTAGAGACTTCGACAAAGTAGGTGCCAGGGCCTAGCCGCTCCCGCAGACGAGCCTTGGGGCGAGACGATAAAAGTGTAGCCCCGTCAATGACGGCACTCCGCACCCCCGGAGCCTCTTCCCGATAAAGGTTCAGCTCCAGATCGTTACTGGCACTTCTCAGGTCAATACTGATCCGCCCTGCAGCATCTAGTTGAAACTCGAAGATATCGCGGGAGTTATCAGCGTCGACGGCGTCTTTGACTCTACGACGCCCTTCCAGCCTGCCCAGGTCCTGCGGTTCCTCATTCAGGGCATTGGCAGACAGGGCGGAAGCACTGCGGCCCCACCAATGGTTGCGGGGCGATCGCCCCCCTGTCACCTCATTCTCTGACAAAGGTGCGGATGACCGGAATGAGCGAGCAAAGGAATCGTCTGAACCTTTACCAGGACGGTGGTTGAATGGTCTGAATGTAGAGTTTGTCATAGGTTTTCCTCAAGGGGCTTAGTCAGCACCGACCTCACTCCCTGACGTTGCCATGCCAGTCAACGCGGGTGAGTCGGCATCGAACGAAATGGCTCTGGAGTTGGGTTGACCTGTAGCCAACCCGCCTAACCATTCAAGCCGGAGGGCAAAAGGCTTCGGGAAGCCAGCTCTCCTGCCGCCGCAGAAGCATACCTCTGGGGAAATAGAACCTATGCAGTTTTAAAAGCTTATCGCCCTACGGGCTAAGGCTGATTGACTGACAAAATTCTTGAAACCCTCGTTCTGCTGTCATTTTGCTGTAGGTTGGGTAGAGCGCTAGCGAAACCCAACGCAACCCTCGCTGGTGTTGGGTTTCGCTTTGCTCAACGCCAACCTACAT
>JAYKGU010000081.1:0-27749 GCA_035285585.1 Synechococcales cyanobacterium | reverse complement strand
ATGATGTGACGGCGGCGGATTTGATGACGCCCCGCGTGCCCCTGACCTATCTGACGGGCGATCGCCCCCTCGCTGATGCCCAAACGGAAATCATCGCCTCCCAGCACAGCCGCATTGTGGTGATTGGTGAATCCATCGACCAGGTCACCGGGGTGGTGCTGAAGGATGCCCTGCTTACAGCCCTGATCGACCACCAGGGGGAGGCCACCATTGCCAGCCTGCAGCGCCCCGCCCGCTTCGTCCCAGAAACCATGCGGGCCGATAAGCTGCTCAAAGCCTTTCAAGACACCCGCGAACACCTGGTCATTGTGCTGGATGAGTATGGGGGCGTCTCCGGTGTAGTCACCCTGGAGGATGTGCTGGAGGTGCTGACCGATGACATTATCGACGAGACGGATCGGATGACGGATCTGAAGGCGATCGCCCGCCGCAAACGGGAGCAACTATTGCGCTCCAAAGGCTTCAACCCAGGGGAGGTACCTTAAAAGCCTGACATTTGGGGACGCGAAATCAACCAGTTGCAGAAGCGCACCTTTTCCTACCCAGGGCCGCGACTTCTGGAGCTAGGATGCACATTACTTGGCTCAAGGCTCCCAACTACGCTTCCCTTGCAGGAGAGTAATGCTATGTCCCGTGCTGCTTTTATGCGAATTGAAACACCGTTGAATCGCGCCCATTTCCTCCTGGGATGGCTGCTCGCCAACCTGCTGGGGGGCTTTGTCGCTGGCTTTCTCGAAAATAATGGCCTGCAGTTTGCCGCCACCCTGATCCGGGCTGGGGCGATCGTGGGTACTTTGCAGTGGCTGGTGCTGCGGTGGGTGGTGCGGCAGGTGCGCTGGTGGCCGCTGGCCAGTGCCGTTGGCTGGATTGTCGGCACCCAGGTCATGATTTTCAGCAGCTCTCTCTACCAGCCAGTGGTGGATTTCCTCTGGAGTTCCCTGGGCGGTTGGGAGGTCTTCTGGCTCAATTTGGTGACAGGGCCGATTCCTCTGGTAGGCATGGCGATCGCCCAGGCCTGGGTTTTCAGCCGCAACACGCGATTTTCTCCCAAATTCATCGGTAGCTGGATATTAGCCAGTACTTTGGCAGGTGCGGTGCGGGGTGGGGCGAGTGCAGCCCTGTGTGCGGCCTATTGCCCCATTCTGTCGGCTTCCCTTGTGGGTCTGGTGGATGGCATGGGCTGGGCGGCCTACGGTTTGATCACGGGGATGGTCCTGCTCCGGCAACTCGATGAAGGCGATCGCACCTGATCGAAAGCCCCTATGAAACGTTCCTTCAGTTTTCAAAGACCATCCAATGTTGGAAATGCATGATGAAAGTTAAGCCCGTATTTTTCTCTACAAGTACGCTCATGGTATTGCTGCTCAGCGGATGCAGTACCTTTTTAATGGAAGACCATCAGGCCCAATCTCCCCCAATCAACGACCAGGCTCCCGTTGAGAATCAGGCTCCCGTTGGCGATCAAGTACCGTCTGATCCGGCTGTACCTGAGACTATCTCACCCAATGTGTACTTTGATGTGCAGACGCAAGCCGGAACCTGTCCTGAAGCGGTAGGGATGTGGGCGTTTATTTTAGGCTTTGAAGGGGGGGCGGATCATACGGTGGTGGTAGATACGGAGGCGATCGCCACTCTCCCCGTCGAGATCCTCCAATCTGAAGACCGCCGCATCATTTACCAAGCCCCCCTTCAAGAAGAATATGCTTCCTGCGTGGGTACCGCCCAGTCTGAGCGGCTCAGCATGTATTCCTTCAACTTTGGCGACGGCAAAGTGCGCTTTGAGCTGGACTTGACCGGGGATGATGGCTATCGGGAGATTCGCTATGCCGACACCTCTACGGGGCGTCCCTATGTCCACTGGCAGGCGACGGAATAAACCTCAAGTCAGCAAATCAAGTCAGCAAATTAGTATTACCTGTGCGGGGCATAATCAGCATCTTATCCACCCGGTTGCCGTCCATATCCACCACTTCAAAGCGCAGATTGTGCCACTCAAACAAATCTGCCGAAGTGGGGATGCGGCCCAGGTAAGTGATGACAAAGCCCCCCAGGGTCATGAAGTTGCCCTGCTCTTCCCTCGGCAAATAAGAGATGTTGAATAGTTCCTTAAAGCGTTCAATCGGCAACATGCCGTCGATCAGCCAGGAGCCATCCTCCCGCTGCACCGCTGGGGAGTATTGGGGCTGGTCAGCAAAGGGAACGTCGCCAATGATCACCTCCATCACGTCATTGAGGGTGACCACCCCCTGAATAACGCCATATTCATCCACCACAAAAGCAATGTGGGTGCCCGACTGTTTGAACAGCTCCAGCACCCGCAGGGCAGTGGTAGTGCCAGGGACAAACAGGGGCTGGCGCAGCATGGAGGTAAAGTCCAGCGGTTCCCCCGCCAGACTGCGGGCCAGAACGTCGGTAGCGTTGAGCACCCCCAGCACGTTGTCCAGATTTTCGTGGCACACGGGAAAGCGGGTGTGGTGGCTGTTAATGAGCTTTTGGCGATTAATTTCGAATGAGTCAGTGAGGTCGAGCCAGACGATTTCCAAACGGGGGGTCATCAGGCCCGTAACCTGCTGGTCGCCCAGGTTAAACACCCGCTCCACCATGTCCTGCTCGGCTTCCTCAAACATGCCCGCCTCGGTGCCCTGGCGCACCAGCACTTTGATCTCCTCCTCGGTGACCAGCGGCTCCTGGCTAAACTGGTCTACCCCCAGCATCCGCACCACCATTTCGGTAGAGGCGCTGAGCAGATGCACCGCTGGGGAAACAATGGTCGCCAGAAACTTCATGGGGCGAGCCACATTCATGGCCACCTGTTCGGGGTTATTCAGCCCCAGGCGCTTGGGCACCAGCTCCCCCAGAATGAGGGTGAGGTAGGTAATGAGCATAACGACGATCACCAGGGCGATCGCCTGACTGAGGTCGGCCAGACCGGGAATCAGGGCAATGTAAACCGCCAGACTTTTTGACAGGGTCGCGCCCCCAAATGCCCCTGCAAAGATGCCGATGAGGGTGATCCCCACCTGCACGGTGGACAGGAAGCGATTGGGGGAGTTGGAAAGCTCTAGGGCGGTCTGGGCCTTGCTTTCGCCCTGGTTAGCCAGCTCCTGTAACCGGGCCTTACGCACGGAAATCACGGCAATTTCCGCCATGGCAAACAGCCCATTGGCAATGATCAGCAGGAGCACAAACAGCAGTTCCAGGACGATCGACGACATAGGGAGCCTTCGTGTTGAACCTTGAAATTACGCCTTCATGAACTGCGCTCGGAGGGCCTCAACCCGCTTCCGGTTGACCCCCAGATCCGACTCGCCCAGGCGGGACGCAGACCGCACGTGGACCACCCCTGCTTCCTGATCGGCGTAGAACTCCACATCGTCCACAAACCCCATGATGGCACTTGTGAACTCAGCATAGAGGTAATCGTCGGATGCGGTAATAATTTTTGTACGTTCCATGCCCTCGACGATGGTTTTGAGCTGGGCGATCGCCTCTTCGGGAGAGGTGGTCAGCGGCAGGGGTTCAGTATAGTGCTTTGGGTCGGCGGTGGGACTCTGGCTGCTGACACAATTCGGGCTGTTGGGACAGGCCGCCAGTTTGCCTTCTTGAACACCGAGGTTTGCAGGGCGCTTTCCTGAAAATGAGAACACGGAGCTTCCTCCTGATGGGGTTTGGGTGACAGTAGTAGGGGTAGAGTCGGCGGGGGAACTGGGATGGGGCTGGGCGATCGCCGCAGGCATTCCCCCAATCCAGACCGTGAGGGCGAATAGTAGCGTGAATAGCAGGGACTTAGCTGTATACAGCATGTTGGTTCAGTTAATTTCAATCTGGTTGAGAGCATTAGCCAGGATGCCCCGTGGGTTTGATCGAATGGGGTTATAGCCCTACGGGCTAAGGTTTGAGGGTGGAACCTCCACGACGCGGGGGTTCACACCTCTTGAACGTCTTAACACGAAAGCGTAGCGCTACATTGAGTAAGTAGGTCAGCACAATTAAATTCATGTTAGGAAACCGGAGGTACGTCCCGGAGGGGCGCACCCACCAGTTTTCTAGCCTTCGTTTTTCAATGCAGCTCTACTTAAATCAATGGAATGGATTGAATGGTATCAATCCTACGAGGTCCAGGCATCGATCGTATTCTCGTACAGATTGCTTAACAATTTGTTGTGAGATGGGCAAATTGGCTTAAATCGCCCCTGCCAGATTGGGAATTTGGTTCTAGCATGACAGGTGTACGCCTCCTCAATCCAATTTGCTGAATTTATGAACGTACTGACTCAAATCCTGTATCTGGTTGGTTCCGGTGCCTCAGCCTACATCATGGCCCGCAATATCGCCGACCCCCAGACCCGCCCCAACCTGCTGGCGGGGTTTCAAATGGCCGAGTCGGGGGCAGTGCCCTTTTTATCAGCGCTGGGCGATCGCGCCGCCGCCGAAGGAGATGACTGGCTGGCCGAGCGGCTCGCCAAGCACGCCAGCGATGAGCGGCGGCACGGGCAAATTTTTGCCCACGGCCTCAAGCAAATGAATAAGCAGATCATTGACGTTGAAAAAGCCCACCAGGAGGAAGCCGCCAAGCCTCCGGCAGAGCGCCGCCGCAGCCCGTTTTTTGAGGCCTACTACCGGGGCTATGAAGCTGCCGATCTGAAGCCTGACCGCATTGCCTGGGACGTGTTCCTGGGCAGCACCCACATTCTGGAGCTGGACGCCTGCAAGGATCTGACCCTGATGGCCAAGGCGCTTCCTCTGAACGACCCTCGCAATGAGACGCTGCAAAAAGGCATCCTCAGCATCGCCCAGGATGAGGCGGGCCATGCGGCTTACCTCAAGGAGGCCATGCTGCGGCGCTACGACTACGCCACCGTCGAGCGCCTGATCGACGACTGGCGCACCCGCAAGGTAGATGCGCTGCTAGCCATGTCCATTGATATGCTACAGCGGGGCGGTAAGATGTCCGCGATGGCACGGGATGGTGCCCCCAGCGAAATGCTGGAGGAGCAAGCGCCAGCCACCGAAACGCTGGCAGCCTAGCCTGAGATCAGGTAGCTAAGCGAAATTATTTTCTTGGGGGTGCGCCCCCAAGAAATGTAATCAAAATTGCCCCAGCCCCATCACCATCGCTATTTAACCCATTTGCTCAAAGTAGCGGTCTAAAAATCCCAGGGTGTGGTTGCGGAGGTCGTAGTAGTCCTGGGACTCACGCAAGGCGGTGCGATCGCGGGGATGTTCAAAGGGCACTGTCAAGATTTCGCCAATATGGGCATTTGGCCCGTTGGTCATCATCACAATGCGATCGGCCATGTAGATAGCTTCGTCTACGTCATGGGTAATCATCATCACCGCCTGGGGGTTGCGCTCCCAAATATCGAGCACCTGCCGCTGTAGATGGCCTCGGGTGAGGGCATCCAGTGCGCCAAACGGTTCGTCCATCAGCAGCATTTTGGGACGAATTGCCAGGGCACGGGCGATGCCCACCCGCTGTTTCATACCGCCGGATAGCTCGTCGGGGTATTTGGCGGCGGCGGCAGTGAGGTTCACCATGGCCAGGTGCTCCTCCACCAGGTCGTGTTTGTCCTGGGGGGAGAGGTGATCGCATACTTCATCGACCGCCAGCCGCACGTTCTCTCGCACGGTGAGCCAGGGCAAGAGCGAGTAATGCTGAAAGACCATCATGCGATCGGCACCGGGTTTGCGAATTGGCTGCCCTTCGAGAAACACGCCCCCAGCGGAGGCTTGCTCCAAACCGGCGACAATTTTCAGCAGGGTTGATTTGCCACAGCCGGAGTGGCCAATGATGGCGATGAATTCGTTCTCATCCACCGTGAGGTTGATGCCATCCAGCACCACCGTTTGCTCTCCGCTGTTGTTGGGGTAGGCTTTGACCAGATCTTGAATCACCAGAAAGTCGGTACTGAATTCAATTTGCCGACTTTCTGCTTGGAGGTAATTGCTGAAATTAGACATGACTTTCTCCAAAGTAAGTTGAGAATTAAGGCGCTTGCTGGAAAAGGTTTTACCGTTCGTTGGGGGGTATGGTGTTTGTCCGCAGATTACGCAGATTACGCAGATGAAGAAGGTCCCTACCCATTCCCTATCTGCGTTCATCTGCGCCATCTGCGGATATATCAAGCTTATTGACGGGACAGGTTATAAACGTTTCTAGAAGGCATCTAACTCGATCGCCCTAAAAACAGTTGCTGGGGACGCTTGGCCCGGATATCAAACCCATTCAAATAGCCCACCGGGTCGCTGGGGTCAAAGGCGATGCCGTCGATAAACAGTTCCCCTGGCTCCAGCTTGTAGTCTTCCGCTGGACAGTCGATACCCATCTCGGTGGCCATCTCCCGGTAGAGATCCGTGCGCCACGCCTGCCGAGCTTTGCTTTCGGCGTTTTTGGGAAACTCCAGGATCTGTCCCCAGCGGGTGGCCTGGGTCATCAGCCAGATGGATTGGGACTGCCACAGGAAGGTGGAATGGTCCCCTGGGGGATGGGGCAGATCATCGGGTAGTTGAAAGAAAATGGTGCTGTCGGGGATTTGCACTTTTCGGCTTTTGCCATCAAAGCCGCCGTAGTCATAGTTGCCCACCAAAGCTGGCTCCGTGAACTTGGGAGGAGCGCCGGTAAAGGCCCGGTCGGCAATGATTTCAGCGACCTCACCCCGATTGGCAGGGTCATCGCAGTAGCGACAGGCTTCAATCATGGCCTTCACCAGGGAGCGGTAGGTTTTGGGGTTCTCCTCGATAAAGCTGTCCATCACCGCCAGCACTCGGTCGGGATGGCCCCGCCAAATTTCCTTGCCGTGGGCAAAGGTGAAGCCCACCCCTTCATTCCCGGCGATCGCCCGCGTATTCCAGGGTTCTGCCACCATGTACGCCTGCATCGCGCCGATGCGCACATTGGTCACCATCTGCGGCGGCGGGATGAGGATAATGCGAAACTCGGCCAGGGGATCAATCCCGGCGGCAGCGGCCAGATAGCGAATGAAGTACTCGTAAATGGCGGAACTCAGTACCGTTGCCCAAACCCGCCGTTCGGGAGCGAGGCCATCAAAGTAGCTGCGAAACGCCTGACCAAAGGTGTCCAAATTGCCGTCATATTCCTGCAAGGGCCGCAACCCGTGCTCCCACATGGCTGCATTCATGGTCATGGCGTTGCCGTGGCGGTGGATGGTCATCGCCGCACACATGGGAGCCTGACGCGCCCCTTCGGCCCCGATGCGGGCATTGGTAACCGCCCCTGAGACGACGGGAGCCGCATCCGTTCGCCCAAAGATGACGCCATCGCGGGAGGTGCCCCAACTGGCCTCGCGGTTGAGGGTGACGGTTAGCCCATACTTGTGGAAAAAGCCTTTGTTCTGGGCGATCGCAAAGGGCGCACAATCGTTGACGGGCACATAGCCCACCTGCAGATGGGGCTTTTCCAGGCTACTTGGCTCCACCAACTGCTCTATGTTTGCTGCCTGGGCCACCCCGCTGGAGGCCCTTCCCCCTGTCCGCAGGGCTTGCCCACAGGCAGACGCCGCCAACCCCGCCGTAAACCCGACCGCCCCTTGAAGGAGCGATCGCCGACTCATGGTATTCATAGTTCTAATCCTTACCTTTCTTCGGCAATCTAGCTTGGATTATTCCTGAAGTAGGGTGGGCAATGCCCACCCCAACTTTGCGGCTCAGACAGTGAGCCTTAAAATTCGAAATCTAGGCAGACCGGGCGGGGCGATGGGTCACCCACTGCTGAATCAAAGTAATGAGATAGTCCAGAATCAAGCCCGTCACCCCAATCACAATCACGGCCAAAAACACCGAACTGAGGCTGAGACGATTCCATTCATCCCAAATAAAGAAGCCAATGCCGATGCCGCCTGTGAGCATCTCAACGGCGACAATCACCAGCCAGGCAATCCCCAAACTCAGCCGCAGTCCCGTGAAAATGTAGGGCAAACTGGCAGGCCAGATAATTTTGACCATCTGCCGCCAGCGGGGCATTTCCAGTACCCGCGCCACATCCAGATAATCCTTGGGCACGCTGGAAACCCCCAGGGCCGTATTGATCACCGTCGGCCACAGAGAGGTAATAAAAATCACGAAAATAGCGGAAGGATTGGCCAGGTTGAAGATAGCCAGGGCAATGGGCAACCAGGCCACCGGAGACACAGGCCGGAATAGTTGAACAATTGGGTTGATAGCCAGCATGGCTCGGGGAGATAGGCCAATCCAGAAGCCGACGGGAATGGCCACCAGAGACCCCAAAGCAAAGCCGATGAGCACCCGCCGCAGGCTAGCCAGCAATAGCCAGCCAATCCCCAAATTCCCCGGCCCGCGCCGGAAGAACGGATTAAGGATGTAGTCCAGGTTGGCGGCAAAGGCTTCCCAGGGCGTAGGCATGAGGGTGGTGAAAAATGCGGCAATTACCCACCACACCAGGAGGATTACCAGAAAGGCGATCGCCGGTAGCAAAATCCGATCCCAGGCAATCTGACGACGATGAGTTGCCCGAAGTGGCTGCCCCCGACGGACAGCCACAGGGGTTTGTGACCTAGGCTGCATGAAACGCTCCTTAGAGATTAGTCATGGAGAGCGAACAAGCTGTGTCAATACACAGCGCAGGACACTGAAATAGTCAATCATTTGGAAAATGCTGACGATTCAATCTCCTCTCAATGCCGACGAGGTTAGCTGACGGGCTAGGGCTGAGAGTTGCCCCTTTCCGATTACCCTCAGTTGGGTATATAGAACTCGGAAATACGCCCCTTTGACTGGTTCCCCCGCTCTAATATGCTTCCTGCAAATGAGTAATTGCCCTTGCAAACGCAAGCATTTCTCTTTGCAAAGCTTGATTAGACTAGGCTAGCTTGTTCGATTTCCCAAATCGTAAACTCAAAAATTGAAAGTGTCAATCCACTCCTGGTCCATCCAAAGAAGTAAAATCAGGTGAAATTTCTGGAGTAGGGGCATGGAATTTCACGCCCCTACTCCAGGCCCCCACAGGTCGGATAATTACAGGCTATTCAATTCACGATCCTAAGCGAGTCGGGCGCTATAGAATCTGGGAGAGGAACTTCTTGGAGCGCTCTTCTTTGGGGTTGTTGAAAAACTCTTCGGGCGTTGCCTCTTCCACCAGCAGGCCACTATCCATCAGCACCACCCGGTCGGCCACCTCACGGGCAAAGCCTACCTCGTGGGTGACGCACACCATGGTCATTCCAGAATCGGCCAGGGTGCGCATGACGTCCAGCACCTCCCGCACCATTTCAGGGTCGAGGGCGGACGTGGGTTCATCAAACAGCATGACCTTGGGTTGCATGGCCAGGGCACGGGCGATCGCCACCCGCTGCTGCTGCCCACCCGAAAGCTGCCCCGGATACTTGTAAGCCTGTTCCAGAATGCCGACTCGCTCCAGCAGTTGCATGGCCACCTCTTCGGCCTTGGCCTTGGGCCAGTGGCGCACCCAAATCGGGGCCAGGGTGACGTTTTTGAGTACCGTTAGGTGAGGGAACAGGTTGAACTGCTGAAACACCATGCCCACCTCGCGGCGGATTTTTTCGATGTCTTTCAGGTCGTGGGAAATGTGGATGCCGTCGATGATGATGCGGCCCTTTTGATAGGATTCGAGGGCGTTAAAGGTGCGGATGAAGGTGGATTTTCCTGACCCCGATGGCCCCATGACCACCACCACCTCGCCCTTATTCACGGTCAGGTTCACGCCCCGCAGCACATGGAAATGGTTGTCGTACCACTTCTCAACGTCCTGGGCAATAATCATGGGTTCGGTGTCGCTGGTATTCACGGGGCTAATTTCTGTCTGAAACTGGGTCATGATCTCGCTATCCCATATATCTGCTTATTATTGCACTACCCTATAGGGTTATCCTCTTGAAAACTGTTAACTGTTACACGACCGTAACCTACGGAGTTTCCCTATCAGCAAGGGGAAATGGGACACATCCATCAACCCGTATTCAGTTGCCGCTCAATGCGACGGCTGCCGAGGGACATGGCGTAGCAGAAAAACCAGTAAATGACCCCGATAAAGAGATAAACCTCGGCGTAACGCCCGATATAGTTAGGGTTAGCCAGGATGGATTGGCTGATGCCCAGCAGCTCCAGCAGCCCCAGGGTAGCCAGCAGAGTTGTGTCCTGGAAGAGGCTGATGAACTGGCCCACAATTGCCGGAATGGCAACCTTGAGGGCTTGCGGCAGAATAATGAACGCCAGCGTCAGCGGCTTGTTCAACCCCAGGGAAAAGGCGGCCTCGGTTTGGCCACGGGGCACCGACTGTAGACCCGCCCGCACATTCTCCGCCAGGTAGGCTGAGCTGAACAGGGTGAGGGCAATGATAGCCCGAATAATCCGATCGGGGCGTGCTCCCTCTGGCAAAAACAGGGGAATCATCACCTGACCCATGAATAGGATGGCAATCAGCGGCACGCCTCGAATCAGCTCGATGTAGGCGATCGCCAACCACCGCACCACGGGCAGATCGCTCCGCCGACCCAGGGCCAGCACCACCCCAATGGGAAAGCACAGGGCGATGCCCGTAACCGCCATCAGCAGGGTGAGCACCAGGCCACCCCACTTATCCGTGCGCACTGCCTCCAGCCCCAGGCCGCCGCCAATCAGCCAGAGGACGACGAAGTAAGACAGAAACCAGGCCACGGGCAGCCACTGTCCCAGAACCTGGGTGCGGCGAGACACCTGCTGACCCACCCAGGCCATGGCTACGGTGAGCACCACCATGCCCAGAAGCTTGGGGCTGCTGGGGCGCGTCACGGGAAAGAGGGCGATCGCCCCGCAAGTAATCCCCACGACCACCAGCACCGTCCGGCTAAACAGGGTGGTGGCATGCCGCGCCAAAATGCCCCAGGATAGCCCCGACAGGGTGACAATCAGGCCCAAAATCACCCAAATGCGCCAGGACAGATCCGCTGGATACAGCCCGGTCATAAAGAGGGCCAGGTTGTTGGGAACCACCGCCCATTGGGCCTGGGTGGTGGCCCAGGTGACCATGCCTTTGGCAAACAGCCCCAAAACAGCCACTACCACCAGGGTGAGGAGACTGTTAAACCAGGTGCTAAACAGATTTTTATACAGCCACTCAATCGGCCCGGGGCGGCTGGCCGCTGGGGCAGGAGCTGAGGAAACGGGGGGGCTGGTGGTGGTCATGGTCTAGCGTTCCTTGAGCTGAACAAGGGAATTGAGCTGGTTCATGCAGAGGGAGATGAGCAGATTCAGAATCAGATAGGTGGCAATGATGATGATAAAGATCTCGATGGGGCGACCCGTCTGGTTAAAGGTGGTGCTGGAGACGGAGTAGAGTTCGGGATAGCCGATGGCAAAAGCCAGGGTAGAGTTCTTCGCCAGGTTCATGTACTCGCTGTTGAGGGGGGGGATAATCACCCGCAGCGCCTGGGGAAAGACCACCAGCCGCATCACCAGACCGGGAGGCAAACCGAGCGATCGCGCCGCTTCCCACTGCCCCTTGGAAACCGCCTGAATGCCCCCCCGCACGATTTCGGCAATGAAGGCACCGGTGTAGAAAGTCAGGCCCGTGACGGCGGCGGCATATTCCAGGGAAAGGCGTAGCCCTCCGGTGACTCCGCCCGTGTCCAGCACCTCTGGGGCGTGCCAGCCCAAGCCAAAAATAAAGATGATCAGCGTGGCGGCGGCGATCGCCCCCATGGCCGCAAGCTGAGGCTGTCCAGTGCTTCCCCGATCCACAATGGCGGTCACGCGCTGCCGCCAGATGAACACTATGGCGACAATCCCAACGACGATGATGGGAATCCAGGCTCCGGCTCCCAGGGGTGCCTCCCCTTCGCCAGCGACCAGATAGCCCAGCCCCCGCACCACCAGGAATAGGGCGATCGCCAACACCGGCAGCGCCACGGCACCGTTGGTGATGCGGCCCAACATGCCTCGAATCCCTGGGAGAAAACCGCCCTGCCAGGCATCCCGTACCAGCTTGACCAGAAGACCAGAAAGCAAGACGGCAGCAATGATCAGCACCAGCCCCAGCCAATTTTCATCCGATAGAGACGGCCCCGGCAGATAAACGCCCCGCTTACTCAGCACCGCGAGGCCCAGGAATTCAATTTGCTCCTGGGGCGGCGGTAGCTGGAAGAAAATGGCGAAATACCAGAAGAAAAGCTGCAGCAGCAGCGGCACGTTACGCACCAGGCCCACATAGGCGCGGCTAATCTTGTACACCAACCAGTTTTCTGAGAAGCTGGCTACCCCTGCCATGACTCCTACGACAGTGGCCGTGATGATGCCCACGGCGATCGCCCGCAAAGAATTGACAATCCCTGCCAGAATGACCGTCGTGTAAGGATCCTGGGGCTGATAGTCCACCAGGCTTTCGCCAATACCAAACCCCGCCGCATTCCGCAGGAAGGAAAACCCAAAGCGGTTGCCCTGCTGAATCAAGTTACGGTTGAGGTTGGTAATCAGGATGGCGAGTACCCCCACTACCACCGCCAGCGTGATGACCTGGAAAGCAATTTTCCAGAAGCGCTCATCCCGCCAGATAGGGGGCTTTCGATCGGGTCTCAGGTCGCTGGCTGTCATGGTGCAGGGGAAATGAAAGAAACAGTTAAATCACCCTGTAGGGGCGCAGCACTGGGCAGATACGTCCTGCCTTATAGCAGAGGGCTTGCTCCGCATGCTTTGCCCCTACGGCGTTGGACGTATTAACGGAACGGAGGCGAGTAAAGGATACCGCCGTTGGTCCACAGGTCATTCAGCCCACGAGACAGCTCGAACTGGGATTCCATCCCCAGGTTGCGCTCGTAGATTTCGCCGTAGTTGCCAACGTGTTTGATGATGCGGTAGGCAAAGTCATTGCTGAGGCCCAGCCCCTGACCCAAATCCCCTTCCTTACCCAAGAAGCGGGCAATGGTGGGGTCTTCCTCGTTCATCATCTGGTCTACGTTCTCCTGGGTAATGCCCAGCTCCTCAGCCTCAATGGTGGCGTAGGTGACCCACTTCACCACATCAAACCAGGCGGAGTCGTTGTTGATGGTCACCGGCCCCAGCGGCTCCTTGGACATGGTGACTTCCAGCAGGGTGTGGTCGGCGGGGGTGGGCAGGGTAGAGCGACGGGCAATGAGCTGGGACTTGTCGGAGGTCATGCCCTCGCAGCGACCTTCCGCGTAGGCGGCATAGGCGGCGTTGGCATCCTGGAAAACGACCGGCTCGAACTCGACGCCGCGCTTGCGCATCTGGTCTGTGAGGTTCAGCTCGGTGGTGGTGCCCGTTTCCACGCAGACGGACTTACCGGCAAAGTCCTCCAGCTCGGTGATACCGCTGTCAACCCGCACCATCATGCCCTGGCCGTCATAGAAGGTGGTGGGAGCAAACTCCAGACCCACGGAGCTGTCGCGGCTGGCGGTCCAGGTGGTGTTGCGGGAGAGCATGTCTACCTCGCCACCCGACAGGGCCGTGAAGCGCTCGGTGGAGTCCAGGTTGCGGTACTGCACCGCATCCGGGTCGTCAAACAGGGCAGCGGCAACGGCCCGACAGAAGTCAACGTCTAGCCCAGAGTAGGTGCCGCTCTCGTCTACAAAGCTAAAGCCAGGGATATTGCCTTCTACACCGCAGATCAGCTCACCCCGATCCAGAACAGCCTGCAAGCGGCTAGAGCCAGGAGCTGCTGCCGTCTCTCCATCGGTGGCTGAATCGGCTGCCGTATCGGCGGGAGGTTCACTACAGGCCGCAATGGGAGCTGCTATTAACGCTAAAGCCAGCAGCAAAGAACGCCAGTTCCGCATAGTCATATCACTCATTAACACTTGCTTTCAAGGGAAAAAGAATCAAAGGGTTCAAAAAACAAGAAAGTCAGAAAACATGACGGTTCAGCAACAGCAGAGCCGCCTGAAAAATGACCGATGTCAAGCGACCATCGCTCGAACAACATACTCAGCTGAGAACTCACCCAGCTGGATAGATTACCGATGCCGATAGCTTAGGAGGCAGGTTTAACCGACAACAAAGAGGTGAATGAATAGGGGAGCAAAAATGCCCGTTCCAGAACGCCTCCTTATTTAACTGTCCTTAACATTCCACTGCTTCGCGCCCTTAGTTGTATCCAATCTTACATTTTTTTGATTTGATGGCGATCGCCCCTCCATTGGTTTAGATCCCGACTACAGCGCCCGTTAGACGAGGTTAAGCAAGACCTATCCTGATAGAAAAGCAATCCCACCAAGCGGTCTCAGTAGAGTAACCCGGTGAGGCACTATAACAAGGTGAAATCAGCAAAAGTTTACCTTTTGTGATGGATGAAGCCCCCATTTGCAAACGGGGTTAGATCAAAAATTCTCGATGGCCACGGGTTCAATTGCATCCGCCAGCTCAAACCCAAAAATGCGCGAGTAGAAATAAAGTTCAGC
The DNA here is from genome assembly GCA_035285585.1 of Synechococcales cyanobacterium. Taxonomy (GTDB): domain Bacteria; phylum Cyanobacteriota; class Cyanobacteriia; order CAKZMO01; family CAKZMO01; genus JAYKGU01. The sequence goes on along the minus strand of JAYKGU010000081.1, from coordinate 13,365 downwards.
GTCTAGCGCTCGCTTGATATTCTCTGCTTTGCGGAAGCCATGCTGCTCGCCTTCGAATAGCACATAGGCCACGGGTAGACCCTTGGTGCGCAGGGCGTCTACCATGCACTCGGCCTGGTTGGGCGGCACAATTTTATCCTCGTCGCCCTGAAGGAAAATCACCGGGCAGGAGAGGCGATCGGTGGCGTGGATGGGCGATCGCGCCACATACAAATCCTGGCGGTCGGGATACGGCCCAATCAGGCTGTCCAGATAGCGCGACTCAAACTTGTGGGTGTCCCGCGCCAGGGCCTCGGCGTCGCTCACCCCGTAAAAACTTGCCCCCGCCTTAAAGGTGTCCCGGAAGGCCAGGGCCGCCAGGGTGGTGTAGCCTCCGGCACTGCCGCCATCAATCATGAGGCGATCGCCATCCGCCTTCCCCTGGCGCACCAGATACATGGCCCCGTTGACGCAGTCGTCCACGTCCACGATGCCCCAGTTGTCCTTCAGCCGCTCCCGGTACTCGCGGCCATAGCCGGTGCTGCCGCCATAGTTCACGTCCAGGATGGCGATACCCCGGCTCGTCCAGTATTGGATGCGCAGATCCAGAGCCGTAGAGGTGGCGGCGGTGGGGCCGCCGTGGATTTTCACCAGCAGGGGCGGTGCTTCCCCTTCGGGAGCCGTAAAATCCTTATTCCTGGGCGGATAGTAGAAGCCATAGGCCGTGAGATTATTTTCCGTGGGAAACTCCACCACCTCCGGCTCCGACAGATAGCCCGCATCGACCGTCACGTTGCTGGCGGTTTGCAGCACTTCGCTTGCTCCGGTGGTTAAATCTAAGCGGGCGATCGCCCCCGGTTTCGTCGTCGAGCCACCCCCAAACACCGCCACCCCAGGCTGTACCCGCAGGCCCCCAATGCTGTTGTAGGGAACTTCAATCGGACTGAGTTCCAGGGTACGCAAGTTGAGCCGCGCCAGGTACTGAATGCCGTCCTCTACATAGGTACAGACCAGGCTGTCCTTGGACTCGAAGCCGTAGGTGGCCATGCCAAACACCCACAGGGGCAACCCAAACTCCGCATCCTTGGGGCACAGAGGCTCTACGCCCCCCGTTACCGTGGACGGGGTCGCGCTGCCGCCGCGCACTTCGGGGGACTGGGGCGGCACCCAGCGGTAGAGGTTCCACCAGTTGGTGCGATCGCTCACGAAGTGCAGCACCCCATCCGGCGACCAGGCGGGCTGAAAAATGGACTCGCGATCGCCCCCCGCCACTTTCTGGGCCATGCTCAGGGAGCCTTCCGGTGTCACGGTGGCCACCCACAGCTCGGTGCCGTCCCAGGGCCTGTTGGGGTGGTTCCAGCTAATCCAGGCCAGGGTGCGTCCGTCGGGGCTGAGGCGGGGATAGGCATAGAAGTCGTTGCCGGAAACCAGCACCTCGCCCCCGTCGTCGCTGCCCGCAATGGAGACGCCCACAAGGGTATTCAAGGGTTCGCCCTCACCCCGGTGGTCTTCCTGGACGCAGATGAGGCGATCGCGCAGTCGGTCAAAGGTGGCGTCGGCGTAGCGCAAATCCACGTCAGCGGGGGTAATTGGTTCCGGCTCATGGCCGGGACGCTGGCGGTAGAGCCGCTGATCTTTAAAGTTGGAGAAATAAATCGTGCCGTCCACCACGATGTAGGAACCGCCGCCATACTCGTGGACGCGGGTGCGCACATTGAAATCCGCAGGGGTCACATCCTGGGTGGTGCCGTCGGGCGATCGCTTCACCGCCACGTAGCGCCCCCCCTCGGTGGGCCGTCCCTCCAGCCAGTAGATATCGTCACTGTCCAGAGCAATCTCCCCCAGGCGGATGGTGCCTGCCACAATCAGATCAGAGGTAACGGGGGATTTCCAGGAACCGTAGGGGGCAGTCGCAGTCATGGGGCAAATCTTTTTCTACTGTGAACTGAAGCAATCAGATTCGATTGTCGCACATGGCTTTGATCAAGCATCCCCCCTCAGGGACGTGAATTTAATGAGGTGAAATTTTTGGGGTAGGGGCATGGAAGGGTATCAACTCAAGGCGGGAGGCTTTGCCAGGAATAGAATTCAGGAGTCAGGAGCCAGAAGGCAGCTCCCTTCTGAATTCTGGCTCCTGGATTCTGGCTCCCTATCCAACTGGGATTTCCCGGCTTAAATGAATACCCGGTATGGAATTCCATGCCCAGGGAATCGCCGGGTGCTTAAAGTTACAGTTGGCCACTGTTCAAACAGGCTCTAAATCCCCCTCGTTAAAGAGGATTGAGCGGGGATCAAATGAGTTTTGCTACGCAAAGCAAGACTTCCCAGACATTCACTCATAGCTGCTCAACACTCCTAAAAGCTAGGGATATAATCTATGAACGTCCCCAGTTACGGTTTCGTGTGAATACAGCCTGGCTATGAGCTTAACGGAAATTCCCCACCCCGAATATCAGCAGCGTCGTGAGCAGTTCATGGCCAAGATCGGCCAGGGGACAGCGGTGCTGCGCAGTGCGCCGATGGCGGTCATGCACAACGATGTAGAGTACAACTTCCGCCAGGACAGCGACTTCTTCTACCTCACAGGGTTTAACGAACCCGAGGCAGTGGCAGTGCTGGCTCCCCATCACAACGAACATCGGTTTGTGCTATTCGTGCAGCCCAAAGACCCCGAAAAAGAAACCTGGACGGGTTACCGGGTCGGGGTAGAGGCCGCCAAAGAGCAGTTTGGGGCCGACATGGTCTACTCCATTGATGAGCTAGACGAAAAGCTGCCCCAATACCTGGAAAACGCCGATCGCATCTACTATCGGCTGGGGCGCGATCGCCCCTTCAACGACAAAGTCCTGTCTCACTGGCAGCGGTTCCTGCGCACCTACCCCAAGCGAGGCACTGGGCCAATCGCCCTTGAAGACCCTGCACCCACCCTCCACGCCCTGCGCCAGATTAAGAGTTCCGCCGAACTGGAGCTAATGCGGCAAGCTGCCGCCATCTCCGTCGCCGCTCACCAGCGGGCGATGGCCTTCGCCCAACCGGGGCGCTACGAGTACGAGGTGCAGGCCGAGCTGGAGCACACCTTCCGCCGCGAGGGGGGTTTAGGGCCAGCCTATCCGTCCATCGTGGCGTCGGGCGTCAACGCCTGCATTCTCCACTACACCGAAAATACGCGCCAGATGCAGGCGGGCGAGCTGCTGCTGATTGATGCGGGCGCATCCGTGGGTTACTACAACGCCGACATTACCCGCACCTTCCCCGTAGGCGGCAGGTTCACCGATGAGCAGCGCATTCTGTACGGCATCGTGCTGGAGGCACAGCAGCAGGCGATCGCCCAGTCTTCTCCCGGCCAGCCCTACAGCGCCATCCACGACACGGCGGTGAAGGTCATTGTAGATGGGCTGCTGGATCTGGGCCTGCTTCAGGGCGACCCGGAGGAAATTATTAAAGAAGAGAAATACAAGCCGTTCTACATGCACCGCACGGGCCACTGGCTGGGGCTGGATGTCCACGATGTAGGGGTCTATCAGCACGGGGAAAGCCCTCACCTGCTGGAAGCGGGGCAGGTGTTCACCATCGAGCCAGGGATCTACATTGCCCCTGATATCAAGCCCGTAGAGGGGCAGCCGCCGGTGGACGAGCGCTGGCTGGGCATCGGCATTCGCATTGAGGATGACCTGCTGATTACCGTAGATGGCCATGAGGTGCTGACGGACGGGGTGCCCAAGGCGATCGCTGATTTAGAACATTAGCCCATGAGTAAAAATGCTGCTGACCGAACGCGTTGGGGGCTGTGGCCGACGATTGGCCTCTCCTGCTGCGTCATGGCGCTCTTCTTCATCGTGCAAACCCTGGTGGCGGCGATCGCCCTGGGAGTAGCCCTGGCAGATCAGCCCCAGACAGAGCCAGCGGTGATGCTCAACCAGATCTCCTCCAGCGGCCTGGTGTTGGCCCTGGCCACCATCGTTTCGGCTCCCATTTGTATCGGCCTGATTGCCCTGTTTATTCGCCTGCGGCAGGGGGCACCGGCCAAGCGATATCTGGAGCTGAAACGCCCGTCCCTGGCTCTGGTGGGGGCGTGGTCCCTGGCGACGGTGGCCTTTATGGTGGGGGTTGACGCCCTCAAGTCGCTGGTCGATCGCCCCGTTGCTCCCACCTTCACCGCCGATATCTATGAAACCGCCTATTCCCTACCCCTGCTCTATTTGGCGATCGTGGTGGCGGCTCCGGTATTCGAGGAAGTGTTTTTTCGGGGATTTCTGTTTCAAGGGATACGCCACTCCTGGCTGGGGGCGACGGGGGCGGTGCTGGTTACTTCCCTGGTGTGGGCGGTGATCCACCTCCAGTACGACCGCTACGACATGGCAGGAATTTTTCTGTTTGGGGTGCTGTTGGCGATCGCCCAACTACGCACCCAGTCTCTCTACATCCCCATCACCATGCACGCGCTCAACAACCTGATTGCCCTCATCCAGGTGGCCGCCACCCAATAGGGGCAAGGCATTCGGCAGTTCGCTTAGGGAGGACTCAACTGCTACCTGTATCCGCAGATGACGCAGATGACCGCAGATAGAGGACGGGTTCCATCTGCGCTATCTGCGTCATCTGCGGACAAACCACATACTATGGCGCTACGCTTTTGCGTTAGGACATTTATAAGGTGTGGAACCCCCGCGACGCGGGGGTTCCACACTCAAACCTTAGCCCGTAGGGCTATACAGGACAACCAGTCAAACCCTTTTCAAAACATTTTGCCCACGTGGATCACATTCAAACTGTCAGGTTACGCCGGGGATTGGTGGTTTCAATGCGGCGCAGTTGCTCGTAGAGTTCACGTTCGCGATCGCTCACCTCCGAGGGAATCACCACCGTCAGCTCCACAATCTGATCTCCCCGCTGCCCCTCAATCGGGTAGCCCTTGCCCGACAGCCGCAGCTTCTGCCCCGGTCGCACCCCCTGGGGCACGCGCATCTTCACCAGGCCATCCAGGGTGGGCACCTCGATCGCGCCGCCAAGGACTGCTTCGCTGGGCGTAATGGGAATGACGCAGTACAAATCTGCCCCCACGGTGCGAAAGAGGGGATGGGGGGCAACGTCCACCCGCAGGTACAGGTCGCCACCATCCGGCCCCTGGTTTTTCAGGCGAATGCGCTGCCCCGAAATCATCGCCGGGGGAAGGGTGACTTCGAGCGATCGCCCATCCTCCAGGCGAATGCGCTCTCGCCCGCCTGTGTAGGCTTTGTCCAGCGGTATGGTAAGACGGGCTTCGGTGTCGCGGCGGGTAGCCCGTGGGTTAACCGTGTAGGCCGTTTTGGTGGTGCCAGGACGGTAGGGATCGTCGTAGGTTGGCGGCGTGTAGGGTGGTTCGCTACCGCGCGGCACGGTGCGTACGGTGCGGGTGCGGGTCACCGGCTCATCTGCAGTGGGGCGGCGGTTCAAAAGCTGGTCGACGAAGGAATTGAAGTCGCGAAATTCGCTGAAGTCGGCCTCATCCCGTGCCGATCCTCGACCGTTACGGCGCGATCGCCCCACCCCCTGAAACCCTTTCTGCTTCCAGAAGCGGCTGAACTGGTCGTACTGGCTGCGCTTGCTGACATCGGACAGCACCTCATAGGCTTCCCCGACGTCTTTAAACTTCTCCTCCGCTGCCTTATCCCCTGCATTCAGGTCTGGGTGATAGCGCCGCGCTAGCTTGCGATACGCCTTCTTGATTTCGTCAACGGTCGCCTCTCTGGAAACTCCTAAGATCTCGTAGTAGTTGCGGAAATTTTGCATGGGGGAGTACGCAGACCAAAAGTGGGAAACAGCAGAAACGGTCTAAATTCTAAGTGGTTAAACAAAACTATTTTCTTGGGGGTGTGCGCCCCGACGAGGTGCACACCCTCACAAGATGTAATTAATTGTGCTTGAGCACCTACAAACGAATCGTCTGGTAACAAAACTGTAGCACCCCTGCCGCTAGAGCCAATCGTCGTCGTCGTCCCAATCGTCGTCATAGCCCCGGTTGTACTGGCCGCTGCGGGGCGGGCCATAATCTTGGGACGGGCGGCGATAGGTTTTGGTGCGCGGTTTGTCGTAAAGATCATCCCGATAGTCGTCCCGCCGATAGTCGTCCCGCCGATAGTCATCCCGATACTCGTCGCGGAAGCTGCCTCGGTAGTTATCCCGGTAGTAAGGGTCGCGATCGTAAGGGTCAGGTTCGCCAATGATGGTGCGCTTGATCGCCCCCAGAATACCTTCTTCGGCTTCTTCGTCCTGGGTAATCTGGTAAACCTCTCGCTGGAGTTCGTAGAGGGCATCTTGCAAATCAGCCTGGGCAATGTCGATACCGCGCTCGTCGTCTCGCTTGAGGCAGTCCCGCAGCTCATCCGCCAGACTCTCAATGCGGCGGCGATACTGGTTGGCAAACTGCATCCCAAAGTCGAGGGCCACCTCCCGCAACTGCCGCTCCGCCTGGAAAGTCAGCGCCTCGGCCCGGTTGCGCTTTTCGATGCGCTCCCGTCGCTCCCGGTCGTAGTCGGCATACTGCTCGGCCTCCTGAATCATGCGGTTCACCTCAGCCTCGCTCAGGGTAGAAGCGCCCTGGATGGTAATGCCCTGTTCTCGCCCCGTAGTGCGATCCATCGCCGTCACCTGGAGGATGCCGTTGGCGTCGATGTCAAATGATACGGCGATCTGCGGGACGCCGCGCGGTGCGGGGGGAATGCCCATGAGCTTGAACCGGCCCAGGGATTTGTTGTCCACCGCCATCTCCCGTTCCCCCTGGAGGACATGAACCTCCACCAGGGTCTGGTTGTCCTCCGCCGTAGAGAAGGCATCCGAGCGCCGGACGGGAATCGTCGTATTGCGGGGGATCAGCTTTTTCATGACGCCGCCGATGGTCTCCAGCCCCAGGGACAGGGGCGTCACATCCAGCAGCAGAATGTCTTTAATATCCTGGTTGAGAATGCCCGCTTGGATGGCCGCCCCCACCGCCACCACTTCATCGGGGTTGACGTTTTGATTGGGCTGGAGGTTGATGAAAGAGCGCACCAGGTCCTGCACCATGGGCATGCGGCTGGCACCGCCCACCAGCACTACTTCGTCGATTTGCGTAGGGGTGAGGCTTGCATCGGTGAGGGCCTGCTGCAGGGGCAGGCGCAGACGACTCACCAGGTCGCCACACAGCCCTTCAAACTGGGAGCGGGTTAGCCGGGTTTCCAGGTGCTTGGGGCCGTCCGCCGTGGCGGTGATGAAAGGCAGGTTGATGTCGGTAACCGTTACCCCCGACAGCTCGATCTTGGCCTTCTCGGCAGCTTCAATGAGCCGCTGGAGAGCCTGGCGATCGCGCCGTAAATCTACCCCCTCAGCCTCTAGAAACTGCTCCGCCAGCCAGTCTACAATTTTGCGGTCGAAATCGCTGCCCCCCAGTTGCGTATCGCCGCTGGTAGCCCGCACCTCGAATACCCCGTCACCCACATCCAGAACCGATACGTCGAACGTGCCGCCCCCCAGGTCAAACACCAGGATGCGTTCACTCTGGCGCTTATCCAGGCCATAGGCCAGGGCCGCCGCGGTCGGCTCGTTGATGATGCGCTTCACATCCAGCCCGGCAATGCGACCGGCGTTACGGGTGGCCTGCCGCTGGGCGTCGTTGAAGTAGGCAGGGACTGTAATTACCGCCCCGGTGATTTCTTCCCCCAGGTAGCGAGTGGCTTCATCCACCAGCTTTTGGAGAATCATGGCGGAAATTTGCTCGGGTACAAATTCTTTCTGCAGGCGGGGGCACTTAATTTTGATATTGTCTGTCTCATCGCGCCGGAAGGTGTAGGGCACCCGCTTCGATTCGGGAGCCAGCTCAGAGTAGCGCCGCCCCATATATCGTTTGATACCAAAGAAGGTGTTTTGGGGGTTGAGCACCGCCTGCCGCCGTGCCATCTGCCCCACCAGACGCTCTCCTTCTTTGCTGAAGGCCACCACGGATGGTGTAGTCCGCATCCCCTCCGCGTTGGCAATGACAATAGGCTTGCCGCCTTCCATGACAGCAACGACTGAATTGGTGGTGCCCAAGTCAATGCCAACGACCTTACCCATGCGCTGTAATTCTCCTCGCTTGTGGCGATAATGACGGTGCCGCGATGTCCCGCGATGTTGAGTTTTTTGACTGCCCCTATTCTATCTTGCTACTGATGAGGTATTAGCGTCCTGATTACTCTCGGCGAGCAACTGTTTTTGCAGGGTAATAATCCCTTGCGCCAGGTGAACCGCCTCTGCCTTCAGGTAGTCCAAAAAGGTACTGGCGACCACGGAAAGCTGCTTTCCGGCCAGGTGGACGACGTACCACTGACGCTGAATGGGAAAGCCCTCCACATCCAGAATGGTCAGCTCTCCGGTGTTGCCTTCGGGGGTGAGGGTGTGGCAGGAGAGGACGGATAAACCCAACCCTCCGGCGATCGCCTGTTTAATGGCCTCGTTGCTGCCCAGCTCCAGTCGCACCTTCACATCGACCCCGTGCTTATCGAACATATCTTGAACCGCCTTGCGGGTGCCGGAGCCAATTTCCCGCATAATAAACGGCTCTTCAGCAATACGGGACAGGGGGATATTGTTTTCATGGGCCAGGGGGTGGGTTTTCGGAGCCATCACCACCAGGGGGTTATCGAGAAATGGATGGGCCTTCACATCCAGGTGCTGGGGCAACTGGCTCATCACATAGAGATCGTCCTGGTTATCGGCGAGGCGATCGATGGCCCGCTCGTGGTTGGTGACGATCAGAGACACGTCAATACCGGGATAGCGCTGGCAAAACGGCCCCAGCAGCCGCGGCACAAAGTATTTTGCCGTAGTAATGACCGCCAAACGCAATCGCCCCTGCTTCATGCCCTTGAGGTCAGCGACCCGCATCTCAAGCTGGTCAAGCTTTTCAAAGATTTCCTGACAGGTGGCATAGAGTTCGTGGCCTGCGTCCGTAAGATACAGACGTTTGCCCACCTGCTCAAACAAGGGTAGCCCCAGCGCCTTTGTGAGCTGCTTGACCTGCATGGACACCGTAGGCTGGGTGAGAAACAGTTCCTCAGCTGCTCGCGTGAAGCTGCCGTGTCGAGCCGTCGCCTCAAACACTTTGAACTGGTGCAGAGTAGCGTGGATCACCAGCAATTCTCCTCAAGTTGTAACGTTGTATAAGGAACCGTAAAAGAGAACAGTCCATAGAACTGAGTCTATCACGGTTATCATTATTAATGGCTTTTATCTATAGGAAGTCGGGGTTATGATGGGGCCATGGCAACTCTACAAGTTCCCTTCCAGTCTAAGCGCTGAGGGTTTTCTGATGCTTTAAATTGCTCAGGTCGCACCTTAAAATTCCAGCTCCTGCGCAATTGTCATCATCTTGATGAAAGCAGATTGGGTACTGCGGCATTGGGAACCCGAAGCGCTTTTTATTAGGCGTCATTAGCAGGCCGCCACCCATCAAGCAGTGGCGTACGAACCTTCGCCTACGAAAATACTCTGTCCAAATTAAATCAGCCCGTCTTGCTCAATCTCCTCAATCACCTGCAGCCCCCGTGGGTCACCCAGCTTGAGGACGGCAGCACGGGCATCTTCACGTACCCCCACATCTCCATCTTCGGCAAAGGCTTCAATCAGGGCGTCCACCGCCGTGGCATAGACTACGTTTGACGGCAAATCGCGGCACAGTTGGCCAATGGCCCAGGCACAGTTGCTGCGCACCGCCGCCACCGGGTCGCGCATCAGGGCCTCGATTAAACAGGGCACGGCTCCAATGGTGGCCTCGTAACCAACTTCAGCCATTTGAGCCAGGGCACTGGCCGCCCACAGCCGCACGGCAGAGATATCGGTTTTCAGGGCGTCAATCAGTGGAGGAAGGGCACGGCGATCGCGACAATTTCCTAAGGCCCAGACAATGCCCTTACGGACGTAGCCGTTCCAGTCTGCCTGGAGCTGCTGAATCAGGGATTCGACCGCCTCGCGGCTGGGGTTGCGACCCAGGCCATAGGCAGCACTGACCCGAATGAGGGGACAGGCATCAGCCAAAAGCTGAATCAGGGGAACGATGGCCCGTTCGTCTTCCAGCTCGCAGAAGGCACGCGCTGCCAACATTCTCTGCTGATTTTCGGGAGAGTGGAGCAGCAGCAGCATTTCATCCGGGTCGGGGCGAACCGGATCAACGACAAGGTCAGCTTCTGCAATACGGTCAAGCGGGCTTTCCAGGTCACCGACCGCATCCAGAACAGTCAGGTCATCATCACTGTACATACTGCCACTTTACAGCAAAGCAACAGCGCAGCGATTGCCTTCTTGGGAAATCTTCCTATCTCCAGGTTTTCAATCGGAGAGGATTGATCGATAATGGGTCTACAGTTTCGATAAACTTTGGGGAAATCAACTTTGGGGAATTAGCTCAGTTGGTAGAGCGCCAGGATCGCACTCTGGAAGTCAGGGGTTCGACTCCCCTATTCTCCATCTGCACATTTGTACATTAAAGCTTGTAGTCCCACACACGGGGGTTCCAGGAGCATCACGCTGCATATTAATGCGTTTGGTGACGGCGGATTTGAATGATCCAACGATGGTTGAAATGGATTGGGCGATCGGTTTACCAAATTGCCGGGGTGGTCGGTGATCACCAAAATTCCATGCACGCGATTGGGCATGACGACGAAATTATCGAGTTGTACCAGGTGGAAATGATGGGGAATTTCTTGCCAGCAATCAGCGGCGATCTGCCCAAATTCACTCAACCGCATTTCGTCGTTGATGATGTCACTGAAGAGGCATTGGCGGTGATGGGTGCAGATGGTGATGAAATATGCGCCTGAAGCGGTGTAGTCGTGGTGTTTAAGGCGAATGGAACGACGACGATGAAGCCTGGGGTTATAACCCATGATGAAACCCTGAACGCACCCATGTTTAAGGTTCCCGGATGGGGAGCCTGATCTCACGGTCGTTGAGTCGAGAATAGGGTAGGGTAAAGCGATCGCCCCCTTCCTGTTCAGATGCGATCGCCCCTCAGCGTCGGCGCAGTCTTTCAATGGGGCGATCGCACTGTTTTCTCACAACGGCAGATACAACACGACATCTTTCCATTCTGCTTGCTCGCTATAATTTACCAGCAGCAGCAATTCGTCGATTGCCTGCCGCATAGGCATTCGGTCATTGACCACGAATATCCCTGCCATCGGTTCTCCTATAACCAGGCGGTTGTAAGCAAAATCCGGCATCGTTGCCCGATCGTGAGTGAGCAGGATACGCCCATTGGTGGCTGCCCAGGCTAAGATTGCTGGATCGTCTACTTTCCGCAAACCAACATCCTGAACTCGAAGCAAATCAAGGTTAGGATGACGCAGTAGCAATCCCCGAACGATGTCACCGTTGAAATTTTCATCACTCAACAAGCTCAACATGTTCGCTGCTAAGTATTTCGCTGAGACAGTAACCGAGCACGGATAGAACTCAAATCAGGCTGAATATCAGATAAACGTTGCTGCACGGCTTCAGACAACTGCTCTCTCTGACGTAAATACGCCTCTACAGCATCTTGGTGCCGAAGGTAGTAGCCGATTGTGTTGTAGACATCAGATAGAGATAAAGTTGAGTACCGATTCACAATAGACTCAGGAGACGCACCATCTTGAAACGCTCGAATCACAGTCTCCAGCAAAACTCTTGAATTCCCAACTCGCACAGATCCGGTTTCATCCTCACGGAGAGGTGGTGTTTCACGCTCTAAAATAAGATTCATAAATCTTAAGAACTCCTCCCTCAGTTACAGAACGATCGTAGCGTAATTCAATTCCGCAAATTTGTTTGGATATGGATTGCGATCGCCCCTCAGCGTCGGCCCACTCTTTCCATTAGGCGATCGCCCCAATCCCTGAAGCGATCGCCCCCCTTCCTGTTCAGATGCGATCGCCCCTCAGCGTTGTCGCAGTCTTTGTGTTGGGCGATCGCAGTTCAGACGCAATCGCCCCTCAGCGTCGGCCCACTCTTGCCATTAGGCGGATCGCAAAGTAAATCGCAGAACATTCCGGCAGTTGTTGCCTCTCGGATAATTTGAGGCTGGGTCAAGGCTGGCGGTGATGGGTTTCCTTTGTCAGCCTATTCTACGAGGGGCGATCGCATTATAGGAGAGCGATTGTACTTGAATGTGAAGATCTATTTTGTCCTAACAAGGATATCATTTTGTATAGACTGCTCATCATAGATAGTGACCTTACCATCTGGCCTTACTAAAGAATAGTGCCAGCGTCCAACTTCTAAAGCATATTTTTTAAGGGAGAGCTGATCAGGATGTTGTTGAAGAATATCAAGAGCGGCTTCATAGAAATTCCCAGATGAAATTCGAGTAAATGTAGTGTAACGAGATATAGTCTTCTGAGCACATAGAAAGACTGTAGCTCGTACACGTTCATCTAGCGGGATCAACTTCAATAATGGTAGAACAACGCTGTCAAGCAAAGATTCAAGCTTTTGCCTATTTAACTCTTTAAGGACGTTTAGAACGTAGTCCAATGCTTGTGCATTGGTAGGATCCCTGAATATTTGCTGAAAGTTATCTTTTAGCTCATTAGCTTCAACCTCTTCTTTTTTACGGGCTTCTCTACGTGCTTTTTTAGCTTCCGGAGTATTATACCAAACTGTAAAGACTATACAAGAAATCATAAATACAAAAATTGCCCATGACCCACTAAAGAAAATAAGAACGACAGACAAACCGAGTAAGAAGAGCCAAACTAAAATGAGTAACTCTAGCATAATGTCACCTGCACTGATTCTTGATGATTAATTTACAGTCAATCTCAGTTAGAGTTCCCTGCTACAGAAAAGTATTATCAAATAAACGCAGATCTTTTAGCTATAAGTTACAAAATGGCTTAGTGTCAGCCTAATCCATCAAAATTGTTCCTGCAAAAAATTGGATGATTTGGTGTACTTGCTGCTAGCAACGGAGACACTAGAAAAGTGGTTATCCCTGGCGTTGTCTAACCCAAAACTAAATCCACTGCACGCCTTAGGCCATTGTATTTGACAGACTGACTAACTTGCTGTAGCCGATTGAGTGCCACAGTTTTTTGGTTACCAAATGCTTCACTGATCGTTTCTGTCGAGATAACTATGAATGACCATTGCTCTAAATCTAGAACGTTTGCTTTTCGTATATCTTGCTCCTCGTAAATACAAAATATATAGCAGTCAGCACTTCAGCCTTTCTTCTCAGCGTAGGTATTCGTCTCAGCATCCCATGCGATTTTTTGGCTGATGTCAAACTAGGGCAATCGCACTTATTTTGTATAAATTGTACTTGACAAATTCAGGTTAAAGATGGGGGCACGTCCGGGCTAGACAACACGGCTCAAATCCAGGACACTGCACAGAGAGTCTCTGTCCCCACTC
>JAYKGU010000080.1:0-18746 GCA_035285585.1 Synechococcales cyanobacterium | reverse complement strand
ATTACTAGGAGTCTGAGTTTAATGGTGCTGCCTTTGTGTTCTAAGTAATGAAATATGCAAAAATAGAGGGAACAACTCATCCATCTTTTGGTGTTTCTGTCAACCTAAATTAAGTGCGATTGCCCTGGATGTCAAACCTGATTAGTGATAGCTTCTCTTGTTGCCAACTTTGAAAATAAGCCGATGATTTGACCTCAATCTTTTTATTGTCATATCGTAAATCGACTGCATCCCACTCAACCCTTGGTTGATGTGTTACGTTTAGTGCAACTGCAACCAAAAACTCAGCAAATATAGAACGATTCCGATTAGATAGAATATCAGAATAGGCCCATGCCCAAAAATCCTGAACCGTCACATTAGCTTGCGGAACTATTTCTAAACCACCGAATTTTGATATTGCCATACCTTTAAGCCATTAAACTTATTGGGAAAAAACGCCATTGATTATTAACTTTTGCGGCTCTTGGCTCTACGTGCTTCTCGTTCCTGTTGACGCTGAAGCCTTTTCTCTTTCTTTGATTCCTGACGTTTCTCCTTATTTTCTTGCTTCTTCTGCTGTTTCTCCTTCAAAAAGTTTAGGCGAGCTTCGTACGCTTCATCAGACTCGCCAGGTCTTTGAACATAGCGACCATAAAGTGAGGTATTGATAATATTGACGGTTACTATTCCTGTTTTCTCGATAGCTTCCGCACTTGATTTAATGATGTTTGCAATTCCATGCAGCGGGTCGTACATACTACGCTCCTACGACTATCCTTTTTGACTAAGTACCAGATGTCACACACTGCAACGCATTCAAAATTAGGGATGCGTTGGGCTTGCGCCGCAACACACCTTAGTGATATCTGTAATTGTCTACTTCGCCTCTAGAATTCCCAGCTAGCGAAATTTATAACAGGGCGATCGCCCCTCTCCCAGTCGCAACGCCCCTCTTATGTTTTGACAGCCCCAATCAAAGCAGTGAATCGGTTCGGGGATGAGGGCGTCACAACCTCAAAAGCTTTAGTGCGATCGCCCCCCTTCCATCCCGCACTGCGACGCGCCCCGCTGATTCAGCCTTGGGACTTCAGCAAACAGGCTCGTGAAACTTAGTAACGCCTCCAGCAAACTTAGTAACGCTTCGACGAAACTTGATAACGCCTCTGGTGATCTGAGTAAAGTCCCCCCGTTACTTGCTAACCGACCCATAAAACCAAGTAACGCTTATCGTGCAGCTTGTAACCTTAAAGGGTTACTTATGAATGGAATGCCGTTAGTTGGTAACGCCAATAGTGTTCTTAGTTACCATCGAGTGCAACTGATATCCCGACCAAACGATCCCCCTAACCCCCCTTAAAAAAGGGGAACCGGAATCAAAGTCTCCCTTGTCAAGGGGGATTTAGGGGGATCGAAACATCAGTTTATAAACATCCTCTTAGCGCCGCCGAATCAGGTAGCTCATCGTCTCGCCCTGCCGGGGCGTCAGCACAATGCCCCGCTGCGGCACCGTAATCAGCCGACTCCACAGCCCCGGTTCCCCGTAGTTGAGCACATGGAGCAGGTGAATGGTGCGCCGCACGACCGCCGGAGAGCCGATAAGAATATGGCGCACCATTTCCTCATCGGGGGCCACCTGGGGGGTGGGCAGCAAAACGGGACTGTCCGCCTGGGGGGTGTTGCCGCCAGACGCCAGGAAATATGGGATATAGACCACTTTGGGGTTCCTCCGAATGTATAGAGTGGGCAGGAAACCCAAAAACTTAGCCGCTCCACGTGTCGCTCTACAACAGTAATCGGGATGACTGGATTCGAACCAGCGGCCCCTTCGTCCCGAACGAAGTGCGCTACCAAGCTGCGCCACATCCCGAAATTGAAACTTCTCCTAGAATATCATAGTCAACTTCCCCTTGAGGGGAAGAATGCCGTCCGCGAGATAGCCACCGTTGTTTTTTCTTCTTGCTAGGCTGAGGTGGATCTGTGGCGAAATTCTGTTCCGCCATCAGAAAACCCATCCGTAGGGGCGAATGGCCATTCGCCCTCGGCCCTATCGAACAGACAACCTGGAAAACGCCCCCGTGGAGAATGCTATGGAGGAGGAACGATGTCTCGTCAATTTCCAACCGCCGTGCGGCGCTGGCAAACCCGGATAAAACGCTGGGGTTTAGCCTGCCTCGTTGCCGTGCTGGTCGTGACGTTTCCGGCGATGCGTGCCCGACATGCACCAGCCAGTGCTACCCAGTTGCCACGTCCCCTGGCAGGGCTGGAGAAACTGATTCAGGCAGATCCCGAAGCACCTGCCGATGGTGAGGCTCCCGCCGACGCTGAGGCCGAAGCCCCTGACCTTGACCTCAACCTCCCCCCAGAATTCAATAACTTCCTACAGTCCACCACCCCTGAGGACATTGTGCGTGCCCCCATACGCTTGGATGGCCGCCGCCTGTTTCAGATTGCGGCTCCAGCGGTGGGCGATGGCGACGATCCGGGCGTGGATTCACCCATTGAGGAGCGCATTCAGGAAATCGAGGCCCGACTGCGGGATTTTGCGACGGAGGATTTTGACCCCGATTCTCTCAACGTGGCCTGGGCCTGGACGAACAACCAGCCTGTCCTCTACGCAACCGCCAACACCGAGCAGGGCGCAATTAACCAGGAGCTGCTAACGGTTACCTCCCTGGATGCCCAAAAATCCTGGTACACTTCCGAGCTGCTGGGTGCCCAAAACCTGGAGCAGAACCTGGAGCAGGTCGCCGATGAGTGGGCGGACATTCTGGAGGAGGCTCTGGTTCAATTTAAAGCAGAACGTGAGTCAGACTTTTTGGCGACTCAGGGGCAAATTGCAGGCGGCCTGTTGATTACCATGATTGTATTGACGATGGCACTCATGGGTGCCCAGGAGAAACAGGCCGCCAAGCGGCGACGGCTGTCGGATGACCTGGACACGATCCAGCAGGAGTTAGCAGCCATCGGTCAATCAGAGCCGAGCGAAGACCGCCAGGCCGAAACCCAGGCCCTATTGCAGCGAGAGTCGCGCCTGCGCCAGCAGATCAGCATCAGTGCTCTGAAGCGGCGGCTGATTCAGCTGGGCTACTTTGCCGTATGGTTTGGGGGCATATTGGGCATCCTGGGGCTATTCCCCTACACCCGCTGGTTACGACCGTACATCATCCAGGCGCTGCAAATTCCGGGAGAACTCTTTCTGGTGGCACTGGTCACTTACTTGCTCATTCAAATGGATGATATTTTCATCGATCGCCTCTTCCATTTCCTCCAGCACAGCCCCCGCTTTCTCCTGCAAAATACCCAGCGGCGGATGCTGCGGTTTTCTACCTTTTCCAGCGTCACCAAAAGTATCACTGGATTTCTGATTGCCAGTGCGGGCTTTGTCACCGGGCTATCGGTGCTGGGGGTAAACATTGCGCCTCTGATTGCTGGTGCCGGGATTGTCGGTTTGGCCATTTCCTTTGCCGCGCAAAACTTGATTCGGGATATCATTAATGGCTTTCTGATCCTATTTGAAGACCAGTATGGTGTGGGCGATGTGGTGATTTTAGGAGATGTGGGGGGCTTTGTTGAAAATATGGGCCTGCGCATCACTCAGTTGCGCAATGAGGAAGGGCGGCTGATCACCGTTCCCAACGGTACGATCACCGTGGTGCAGAACTTAACCAAAGAATGGTCGCGGGTGGATCTGGCCATTGATGTGGCCCATACCTCGGATATTGATGAGGCGATCGCCCTCATTAAAGAAGTGGCCGAACAGATGGCGACCGACCTGGTCTGGCGGGAGTTAATTCTGGAACCGCCCCTGATGTTGGGGGTCGATAAACTAGACCATGTTGGCGCAACGGTGCGGCTGTGGATCAAGACCCAACCCCTTAAGCAGTGGGATGTGGCACGGGAATACCGCCGCCGCCTGAAGATTGCCTTTGATCAGGCCAACATCCAGATCGGCGTGCCTCAGCAGGCCATTCGCTTTGGCACTGCCCTGAACCTGGATCAGCCCAGCATTCGTACGGCCAACCCCCAACCCCTGGATCAACCTACCCCCACCGTTGACGCTGGGGAAACCGACTCAGGCAAGACCGGCTGAAATATGTATCTATAGCTACAAGTTTCCCCAGCGGAAGCTGGTAGTAATTGACAGTAATTGACTAAACAGCCTGAGAGGGTGTATCCCCGAATCCACGGGGGTGCGCCTGTCTTTTATCGGCATGCTTTATCGACCCTTAGGGTGGACATCGTCCATCCTACGCGCTTTTAAGCACATTAAGGTTGCCCTAAAAAAGTTAGGAGATTCGTATGGCCTTTCACGGTGATATCTCATCCAGCAACGACGCAGTGGGCGTCGCAGTGGTGAATTATAAAATGCCTCGCCTGCACACCCGCGAAGAGGTCCTCGCCAACTGTAAAAACATTGCCAGCATGATTGATGGCATGAAGGTGGGGCTACCCGGCATGGATCTGGTTATTTTCCCGGAATATTCCACCCACGGCATCATGTATGACCACAAGGAAATGATGGACACCGCCTCCACCATTCCTGGGCCAGAAACCGATATCTTCGCCGAAGCCTGCATCCGCAACAAGGTTTGGGGCGTGTTTTCCCTCACTGGGGAGCGCCACGAAGACCATCCCAAGAAAGTCCCCTACAACACGCTGATCCTGATGAATGATCAGGGGGAAATCGTTCAGAAGTACCGCAAAATTATGCCCTGGTGCCCCATCGAAGGCTGGTATCCAGGCAACTGCACCTACGTCACCGAAGGCCCCAAGGGTCTCAAGGTGAGCCTGATTATTTGCGATGATGGCAACTATCCCGAAATCTGGCGCGACTGTGCCATGAAGGGAGCCGAGCTGATCGTGCGCTGCCAGGGCTACATGTATCCTGCCAAGGAGCAGCAAATCATTGTGGCGAAAGCCATGGCCTGGATGAATAACACCTACGTTGCGGTGGCCAACGCCGCTGGCTTTGATGGGGTTTACAGCTATTTTGGCCACTCTGCCATTGTGGGCTTTGACGGACGCACCCTGGGTGAGTGTGGCGAAGAAGAGAACGGCATCCAGTACGCTGCCCTCTCCAAGTTCGCCATCCGCGACTTCCGCAAGCACTCCCAGTCCCAAAACCACCTGTTCAAGCTGCTGCACCGGGGCTACACGGGCATGATCAAGTCCGACGATGGCGACGAAGGCATGGCCGAGTGTCCCTACGAGTTCTACCGGGAGTGGGTGCTTGACCCGCAGAAGACCAAGGAAAAGGTGGAAGCCCTCACCCGCGACACCGTTGGCACGGAGGAGTGCCCTGTGGAAGGTCTGCCCAATCAGAAGACCAAAGCCGCTCCGGTTCCCACCCCTGTCAAGAAGGCTGAGCCAGTGACCGTGCGTCAGTCTGTTTCCTCTTAAGCAACCCCCGCAGGGGCGTTTAGCAAAACGCCCCTATCCAGGTGCCCCTATCCAGATAAATCAGAGTCGTTCAATTGGCGCAGGGGGAAGCCCGTTGCTGGGGCTTTCCTCAAAAGGTAAAGACGGTGCGCAGGGTACCTGTGATAATGGTGCTATTTTCAGATTGATTGGCGGCATCAGTCACAATTTGAAGCACCGGGGTGATGCGGACATTGGGGCTGACTGGAAAGTTGTAAAACACCTCAAAGTTGGTTTGGGTGGCGTTGCCAATGTCGGTTTCGATGAAGGGTTGCCCCAGGGCGAACCCTGCTAACGCTCCTTCCTTGAATAAGTTGGGAGCCGCAATTCCGGCCATCCAATAGTGGGGATTCAGGTCACCAAATGCCGTATCGGTGTAGCGACCGTAGCCGTACCGACCAAACACGCCAAGGCGGGGGGTGATGGCGTATTCGGCATTAATTCCCAGTACATCAAAGCGCTGGTCAAAGACTTCGCCGCCCCCATATTGAAGCCGCAAAGCAAAGCGATTGGCGGGGGCATATTCCAGTTCAACGACGCCTTGGTAGGTGTCGCCGAATAAGCCGCGATCGCCCAGATCAGCCGTAGCGGGATTGCCCACCGGGGGGTAGAGCAACCGGGCAAAGGGGGCTGTTCCCCTGAGAAGGCCCTGATCGCCAGGGTTAGCCGCATCGGCGGCAGCGTATAGCGCCCGCAGGCTAAACACGCCTCCGCCGGGGTTCCAGTCTGCAAATGCGCCAGCGGTGGGGCCGTTTACCGGAAAGAAAATCAGGGTGTTGACCAGAGCCTCGGTACTGAAGTCTCGGAAGCTGAGATTGGCGTAGCGATTGCGATCCACATAGTCAGTCACGCGGATGTTTGGCCCGATGGACACCTCCAGGTCGGGCAAGGGCTGGAAGGTGTAATACAACCGCGTCACTTCAAAGTTGCCATCGTTGGGTGGCTTGGAGGAAAAATCTAAACCGCTGCCAAAGTTTGGCTCTAGCACCGCCGCCGCATTGTCCCTGGCTCCTCCATTGCCCACCCCCAGGCGCAGTCTGAGCAGGTCGCTGCCCGTGAAGCTGGTGTTGATGTCCAGCGCCACCCGGTAAATAAAGGTGGTACTTGGGTCGGACTCGGCAACGGGGGCACCGGAGGGGCTGATGATTCGATCGCCCGCAAAGCCGCCACTATTCACGGCAAATACCGTTTGCCCCACCAGGCGGCTGGTGGTTGAGAACTGCTGGGCCGCCAGTTCGTTGACCCGCGCCTCCAGGGTGGTTACCTGATCTTGCAAAGCCGCCAGCTCCGCCGCAAACTCAGTCTGGAGGCGCTGGACGGTGGCCAGATCGTTGGGGGAGATCAAGTCCTCGGCAATTGGAACCAGGATGCGTTGATTGAGGCGGTCGAGGCAGGCGTCTAGCCCCGTGGCAAACTCGTAGCGGGTGAGGGGGCGATCGCCCCGAAAGCTACCGTCGGGATACCCGGAGAGGCAACCATAGCGCTCAGCTAACGACTGCACGGCCTGAAAGGCCCAATCGGTCGGCTGCACGTCAGCCAGTTGGCTAACGCTGGTCAGTTGCGCGAGGTCAGCTGCCCTTCCTGCTGGCTCGGCCAGGGCGGGAGCCATCTCTCCAAGGGTGAGGGAAAAGAGGCCCAGGCGAAGCAGGAGAAGGGAGGGAGGTTTCAAGGGGCGATCGCGCATGGGGGCAAACTGGTGAGCGAGCAACGGTTTCAGCTGATGGTGTTCTCCGGAAATTCCCATCATTCTACTGAATGCTGGGCAATACATCTGCGAAGAGAAGCTGAATTAGCTGGGTCCCTTCGGGTTTGCTCCAGTCTTGGGCCAGTTCGGCAATGATGGTATTGGTGGCCGTTAGAACGACACCAGCCTTCTCCATCCGCCGCCTGGACATCTCTTCTGACAGATCAAAGGGTGAGCCAGAGGCATCCATAACCGCCTGTACGTGATAGCCATCCTCAACGGCATTGATGGAAGGGAAGACCAGGCACACATCTGTCGTAACGCCCGCCATGATCAAGTATTTCCGCCCGGTTGCCTCAACAGCGGCTTTAAAGTTACTGTCATTCCAAGCATTGACGATGCCAGCCCGTTTGATCCGCGCGTCAAAGGATTCGGGCAGGACATCGCGCAGTGCGGGCATCAGGGGACCTTGAACTCTCTCTTCCTGGCTGCTGGTGAAAATCACGGGTAAGTTCAAAATTTTGGCGGCTTTTGCCAGGGCCAGGGTATTGCGTTCTACCTGCTCCAGAGGCAGATTCTTAATCAGCTTCATGGTGCCGACCTGGTGGTCGATCAGCAGCAGGGCAGAATTTTCCGGAGTAAACAGATTGTTCATAAACTATTCCCAGGGAAGTAAGGGATTTTAAACTTGACGAGCTTCATCCAGTTGGGCCTGAACGACGTCAGCGGTTTTAGCGGTCGTCACATAGTTATTCCAGGCGGCGGCATAATTGCCTGTGTGCTCTTTCAAGAGATCTGCAATGTGAACCCCATTCTTGACGGTGTTATTTGCCAGTTCTGCCAGCACCGGCACCCAGGTGGTCACCACGACGCCAGCCGCTGCCATGCGCATCATTGCAGCTTGCTGATTCAATTCATCGAACGTAGAAGAAGCATCCATCACGGCATACACGTCGTATCCCCGCTGCACCCCATAAATGGCTGCAAAGGACAGGCAGGTGGTGGTATCCAGGGCCGCAATAATCAGCTTCTTGCGATTCATCTTGTCCACCGCTTCGGCGGAGGGGGCGTGATCCCAAAACTTGACGGTGTCGCGATCGATGATCTCGTGATCGGGGAAAAGGGCAACCAGTTCCGGCATGGTGGGGCCGTTGGGTCCCTGGGGCCAGCTGGTTGTCAAAAGGGTCGGCAGGTTGAAGCGCTTTGCAACTTTAGCTAATGCAATAATGTTGTTCTTCAATTTCAGGGGATCAACCGATGGTAGAAACTGAAATAGACCGACCTGGTGATCAACCAGGATCATTGCAGAGTTTTCGGGGGTGAGGGGTTCGGAAAAGGGGTTACGTTCGGCCATAGTTTTACTCCTTGAGCGGGTATTTCTTAGCGTTTCTCAGACGTGGCTCAATCATGGGGGCGATGGAAAGATTAGCTTTCTAGCTTGTGGTGGGAGCCATCACAGAAGGGAGCATTGGCCGTTTGCTTGCAGAGACACAGGGCAACTTGCTTCTTTTCTGCAACTTCAAAGGCAAGGGGTGTAAACGAAGTGCCTTTGTGGGAGCCGTTGCAGAAGGGTTGTTTTTCGGACAACCCACAGGTGCACCAGTGATATATCCCTGGCTCCAGTTCCATCACCATCGGTTTCGTTGCAAAAACAACTGGTAATTCTGTAGACATTATGAATTCCTCTCACGGTTTGCCTGTTTGTGATTAAAGATTAAAAAAACTATCCCTGTTCTGTCGCTAGCCTGGGGTTTGTCTTGGGTTACAAACGCAGTCAGGAGAAGATCCTTAACTTTCGTTGGGCTGGGGTGAATTTAGAACCTGTATAGTGAGTCTGGAAGGATTGCCCTGCCCGTCCGCCGCTCGATATATCTATGGATACCACTCCTACCTCATTACACGAGCGTCTCCTGGCCTTGGAAATGGAGAACGCCGAGCTGCGATCGCACCTGCAAACCTGTGAGCAGGCCTATGCTTTTTTGCAAGCAAAGGTCACCCAACTGGAGCGACAAGAGCAAAACCCGCAATGGGTGGCTCCAGGTCAGGGTTTGGGCATGGCCAGCGCCAATGCTGTCTCGAAGCGATCGCTAGATTTGCTCGCCCAGCAAGTTACATTTGCCAGGCTCAATGAAGTGATTGCCCAGGAACGGGTGGTCGAGCTGGCCAAGGCCAATGAATCCCTCCAGCGGAGCCTCAATCGGCTGGCGGGCGATCGCAACCTGGAATCGTTCCTGGGCCAGGTAATTCAGGAAGCCATTCAAGTACTGGATGGGGAAGCGGCCCAACTGTTTCTCTACGACGCCCGCACCCACACCCTGGCCCCTTCCCTGGGAATTGACGAAAAGGGCTTTACCCGCCCGCAACCTGGCGTCGTCGGGGGCCTGCCCATTGGCGAACCCTTTCCGGCGGATCTGACCGTGGCCTGGCAGCGAATTCGCGACCACGGCAAGCCCGCCTTCTACGACATCGATCGCGACCCGGAAATCTTCTGGCCCGGTACGATTGAGTGGCACCGCAGGCGAGGAGAGCAGGGCGTCATGGCCACCGCCCTGGTGCTGGGAGAACAGCCATTGGGCATCCTGGGGCTGACCTTCACCAATCGCACCGAGTTCACCGAGGCGGAGTTTGCCCTGTTTCAGGCGCTGGCCCAGCAGGCCACCCTGGCCATTCAACTGTCCTATCTAAAAGAAGAGGCCAACCAGGCGACCGTTGCGGCCCAGGAGCGGGAGCAGGCAGCCCTGGAGCGGGCCGTGGCGCTGGCCAGGGCCAATGATGAGCTGACCCAGCGCGATCGCCTCCTGGCGGTGGTGGCCCAGGTCACCCAGGAGCTGCTGGAGAACCCTGACGTGGATGGGGCGATCGCCCAGGCCCTGCAAAAGCTGGGAGAAGCCGCCGGGGCCAGTCGGGTCAACTTGCTCAACCAGAGGCCAGAGGCCCACACGGGGCGCTTGCAGCACCATGTGCTGATGGAATGGACGACCCCCAACACCCCCCGGCAAATGGATGACCCCGCCACCCACATTGTCACCAATGACGATGTGGCCGCTGTGATTGCGGAACTGCACGCAGGCCGTCCGGTGTGTCTCTACCTGGAGGAGTATCCAGAGACCATCCAGCCGCAGATGGCGGGCATTGCCATTAAGGTTTCTGGCATTGCGCCTATTTTTATTGAAGGGGAGTACTTTGGCTGCCTTTGCTTTGATAACTGCGACCATCGACGGCTCTGGTCGGACCAGGAGATGGACGTGCTGACCACGGGGGCGGGGGCCATTGGGGCAGCCCTCCTGCGGCAACGGCTGGCCGATCGCCTCATTCAATCCCAGGCGGAGCAGAAGCGGGCGGCGGAGCTGGCCAGGGCCAATGATGCCCTGAAGCGATCGCTAGATGCGATCGCCACAGACGCCAACCCCCGGCAGATGATCAGCCATATCCTGAGAATTGTGGCTGAGCAATTTCAGTCACCGCTGGTGGAGTATTGGAGCCATTCGACCACCCGTCAAACCGCACACCTGGATCTGACCTACTGGCAGGGCACCTTTCTCACCCCGGCGCAACAGCCCGGCCACCCCGGCAATGTTGCCTTTCCCTGTTTCTCCAGCCTGGTGCGCGGGGATTTAGCATCTCCCTCCTATTTCCTGATTCAAAACGTGAGAGCAGATCGGTACATCGCCAGCGCTTCCCAGCAGATCGGAGTGGATGTCGCTGCCTGGTTTACTCAGCGAGGCGTAACCTGTTTGCTGAATATCCCCCTCTGGCTCAACGAAAAGACCATTGGGGCGCTGGATGTCTGGTTGCCGGGCGATCGCTCCTTTACCCAGTCCCAGATTGAACTGGCCTGCACCCTGGGCCAGCAAATTACCCTGGCCACCTATCTCAACCAGCTCTTTGAAGAGGCCAAGCAAACCGTGTTGTTTGAAGAGCGCAACCGCATCGCTGGCGATATCCATGACGCCCTGGCCCAGGCCTTCACCGGCATTTCTCTGCAGTTGGAGGTGGCTAAGCCACTGGTGCAGCAGGAGCCAGAAACCGTTGCCCAGATCCTGCAGCACATCAGCCAGTTGACAAAAAATGGCCTGGAAGAAGCCCGTCGATCAGTGTGGGCGCTCTATCCACCGGGCGAAGAGTACGCCAACCTGGCCCAAAAGCTCTATGACAGCGTGGAGCAGATGAGCCGCAACACGCCCATCTCCCTGGAAGTGACGATTCTGGGTAACCCCTGCCCGCTGTCGCCCTACATGGGGATGAATCTGTTGCGGATCGGGCAGGAGGCCCTCACCAATGCGCTCAAACATTCCCAGGCGCAAACGGTGTGGATCGAGCTAATCTACACGCCGGATCTGGTTTCGCTGTCCATCCGTGATGATGGTAGGGGGTTTATCCCACCCACTAATCTCAACAATTTAAATGGAGGCTTTGGCCTGGTGGGAATGTACGAACGGTGCGATCGCATTGGTGCCCAACTGAGCATTCTCAGCCAACCCGGCCAGGGTACCCAAATCTTAGTTGAATTGCCGCTGAACTAGGAATGCCGCCGATGGAAGGACTTTGATCACTGTGCAGTTTGCCGAAAAACAGCATCTCTCCCCAACCTAAATCTGGCAGCGATCGCGGCAGTTTTTCTCTCAATATATTTAACTTTGATCCAGTCCTATATCCAAATGTCTATGAGCCAGACCACCAATATTCGCGTCTTAATTGCCGATGACCACCCGGTGGTCCGCTCTGGTTTAGCGATGATTATCCAGTACAGCCAGGGCGTTGAAGTGGTCGCAGAAGCCTGCACTGGGGTAGCGGCGGTACAAATGTTTCGGCAATATCAGCCCGACGTGGTACTGATGGATTTAAAGATGCCGGAAATGGGAGGGGTGGAGGCGATTGAAGCGATTTTGCAGGAATATCCCCATGCCTATGTGATTGTGCTCACCACCTATGATGGGGATGAAGATATCTACCGGGGGATGAAGGCGGGGGCCAGGGGCTATTTGCTCAAAAGTGTTTCACGGGAAGAGCTAATTGAAGCCATTCAACAGGTTTATGCTGGACGGAAGTACATTCCTGCTGAGGTGGGGGCACGCCTTGCCGAACGAATGAGTAGCCCCCAACTGACTGAGCGGGAGCGGCAAGTACTGCTGCTGATGTGCGAAGGTAAGTCAAATCAAGAAATTGCGGCGTCTCTCCACATCAGTGAGGGCACTATCAAGTTTCACATCAATGGTATTTTTAGAAAGCTCGATGTGAGCGATCGCACCCAGGCGGTTTTGGTGGCCCTCAAGCGAGGAATCGCTAAGAACTGAACAGGTTGGATAGGAGTCCAGATTTTGGGAGTCAGAATTTGGGAGTCAGAATTCAGGAGTCAGAATTCAGGAGGGAGCTGACTTCTGGCTCCTGACTACTGAATTCTATTCGTGGCGAAGCGTCCCGCCTTACGTTGATACCCCCCGCACCCATCGCTTTTATGAACGCCTGGGATGCCAACGGGTCGAATGCCGCCAATTGGGTGAGGATGACTGCTACGTCTACCGGCTTAAGGCTTCTTACTGAGGGCGATCGCCTTTTGGAACCGCAAATTTACTCAATCCTGCAAAAAGCTTTACTATTTTGCAACGAATGTTACTGAAGCCAGCGAGCTGCTCTGTCAACTAGGATGGGCGGCAAATGCCCCACTTTTTGCCGTCATTTGGGCGATCGCCCCGATCCTGGACATCCTCCAGCCGTAGGGTGTGTTGCGGCGCAAGCCCAACGCACCGCCAAGTAAGGCTCCAATGCGTCACCCAAGGCAATGTTATACCCCGCGAAGTCCGAGGCTGATTGACTGACAAAAAGCAATATTTGACGAAAGAAAGGCACCTTCCCAGACACGTCAGTAAATCCAACTATCTTCGACAAAGCACGCTTTTCACAATGCGCATCATAACCCATTTCTAACCTAAACATAGGAGAGTATTCGCGTGGCCATCACTGAACTATTTATTTCGGAATATATTGAAGGTACCAGTAATAACAAAGCAATTGAGCTTTTTAACGGTACAGGGGCTGCAATTGATTTATCTGCCGGAGTCTACACCCTTGAAACCTTCTCCAACGGAAGTACGAATCCTTCATCAACTATTACACTCACAGGAACTATTGCTGCTGGTGACGTATATGTTATCGCCAACAGCTCAGCCAGTGCCACGATTTTAGGGCAAGCCGATCAAACAAGCGGATCGCTTACTTTTAATGGCGATGATGCCATTGTGTTGAAGAAGAATGGAGTCGTCATTGATTCCATTGGCCAGGCTGGCTTCGATCCCGGTAATGAATGGGGAACTGGGAATATTTCTACTGCCGATAACACGATTCGCCGCTTGCCAAGCGTGACGGCAGGAGATACTAACCCAGACGATACTTTTGATCCAGCCGTTGAATGGGAGGGCTTTGCTACAGACACCTTTGATGGGTTGGGTAGCCATACAGTTAATCCACCCAGTCCTCTGGTCGTGACCAGCGTAAGCAACGGCGGCGCAGGTTCTCTCCGAGCCGCGATCGAGTATGCCAACGCCAATGGGGGCGGCACCATTACCTTTGCAATTCCCGAGGGTGACCTGACGGAGGGGCGGGCGGTGATTGCCCTGACGTCCCAGTTGCCTGGCATCAGTGAGGCCGTTACCATCGATGGCTTCAGCCAGGCGGGAGCATCGACAAATACTCTATCCGTGGGCAATGATGCCGTTATCAAAATTGTCATTGATGGCACCAATGCGGGCACCGTTAACGGTCTGACCCTGGCGGCTGGCTCGGATGGCAGCACGATTAAAGGGTTGGAGATTCGTAACTTCGCCAAAGAAGGGGTGTTGCTCCTCAGCGACGGCAACACCATTCGCGGAAACGTCATCATCGACAACACGGGTGATGGTATTCAGGTGGGCGACGGGCAAACCGACAGTTCCTCTACTAACGTCATTGGTGGCTCGGCTCTGGGCGATCGCAACGTGATCTCCGGCAATGGTGATGATGGCATCGACGTCAAAGTTGGCTCCAATAGCAACGTCATCACCAACAACTACATCGGCACCAGCCTGGACGGCAACGCTGCTTTTGCAAATGGTGGTAATGGGGTGCAAATTGACAGTGCCTCGAACAACCAGGTGGGTGGCGCAAATGTGGGCGATCGCAACGTGATCTCCGGCAACACCGAAAACGGGGTGCTCATTGCCATCTCTAGCCTGGCTACCACGGCCACTGAAAACACCGTGATGGGCAACTACATCGGCACCGACGCGGCGGGAACGGCGGATGTGGGCAACGGGGGTGCAGGCGTAGCCGTGGTGGGCGCTGCCAATAACACGGTGGGAGGAACTCCAGCCGGAAGCGGTAACTGGATTGCTTATAACGGTAGCGGGGTGGCGATCGCCAGCATCCTGGGGGCACCCGTTGTCGTGGATGGTAACTCAGTGTTGGGTAACACGATCTCTGCCAACGATGAGCTGGGTATTGACCTGGGTAGCGCCACCCTTTTGCAAAGTGGCGATATTCTTTTAGGCGGCACGGGGGTTACCACCAATGATGTGGGCGATGGTGACAGCGGTGCCAATGGGCTGCAAAACTTCCCGGTGATTACTTCGGCGGTGTTGGCCAACGGAACGGTAAAGGTTGAGGGAACGCTGAATAGCAATGCGACAACGAGCTACCGAATTGAGTTCTTTGCCAGCCCATCCGCCGATGGTTCGGGCCACGGGGAAGGGAAAACCTTTCTGGGATCCCATGATGTCGTCACCAATGGCTCAGGTGCGGCCAGCTTCCAGGCGGCGCTAGACGTAGCCGGACTGCCGAATCTGCAGGCGGGGCAGGCCATTACCGCCACCGCTACGCGCTTTGTTGACCTGGGCGGCGGCGTGATGGACTATCAAGCCACTTCGGAATTTTCGGCGGCGGTGGAGCTTGCCCCCGAACCTGTGATCAGTCTATCCGTCAGGGATGCCCAGGCGGAGGAAGGCTGGCTGCTAAACCATGCCCAGTTTGTGCTGACGGTAGAGAATCCTAATTTAGAAAATACCACGTCTGTCACGCTGCAGTTTAACCCCAATAGCAGTGCTGGGATGGATGAAGTGGTTGTGACCGGCGGCAACGTGGTTAGCTACGACAAGAATACCGGGATTGCCCAGGTTGTCCTGGAAGCTTGGCAGACGGAAGCGGTGATTACCCTGGTTGCCGTGGATGACCTGGAGATGGAGGCGGATGAAACCGTCATTATCGATCTGGTGGATGGTGCTGACTATGGGCTGGGAGCAAACATCAGTGAGATGGCCATCATTCTCGCCAACGATCCGTTAGTCACCGCAAACACTCCCGGCACCGCCCAGGCAAATATCATTGACGGCACGGCAGGGGATGATCGCTTTGAGGGCCGGGGCGGCGATGACACCATTAATGGCCTGGGGGGCGATGACCTGCTCCTGGGGCAGAACGGCCACGATACCCTCAATGGCGGCACGGGGGATGATGGCCTGTATGGTGGTAATGGGGATGACACGCTTAACGGGGATGCCGGTTTTGACAAACTCATTGGCCACGGCGGCATTGATACCCTCAATGGTGGGGATGATGACGACCAACTACTAGGCGGTGCCGATAACGACATTCTCAATGGGGATGCGGGTCATGATTTCCTCAATGGCAACACTGGTGCGGACTCCATGACCGGCGGCACAGGTGACGATACCTATGTTGTAGATGATGCGAATGATACGGTGATTGAGGCGGTGGGTGAAGGCAGCGACTGGGTGAAAAGTGAAATGTTCACCACCCTCGACCTGACAGACTTTACGAACATCGAAAATGCCCAGGTGCTGGGCGTGAATGACCTGAACGCATCGGGTGACGGCAATGCCAATGAGTTAAGAGGCAACAAAGGTGCCAACCTGCTGTCGGGCCAAGAGGGTAACGATATCTTGAGGGGTAACAACGGTAACGATCAGCTCATTGGAGGTGCGGGGAGCGATCGCCTCTTCGGTGGCCACGGCAATGATGTATTGATTGGGGTCGATGCCAGCGCTACCAATCCGGGGCTGGGCGAGGTGGATGTTCTGGTGGGTAATCTGGGCGCTGATACCTTTGTGTTGGGCGATGAATTGAAGCAGTACTACGCTGGTAACGGCAATGGCGATCGGGCGATCATCAATGGCTTTAATGTTCTGGAGGGCGACAAGATTCACCTGTCAGGACAGCAAAGCGATTACACGCTGGAGGCTCAGCTTAACCAAAGCTCCCAGGTGGTTGGACAGCGGATTCTCAACAGTAGCAATGACCTGATTGCCATTGTAAGAGGCCCCAACATCGAAAACCTGACGCTGAGTAGTCCTGCGTTTGAGTACTTGATGGGTCTGGCGCAGTAGGCAGTTTAGCAAAACGGTGGTTCTTCGAGGCGATCGCTCTCTTTGCTGGGAGCGATCGCTTTTTTACGACTTAACCGCTATGGAAGTTGCAAAAAGGCTGTATCCTGCCTCTATACACAAGTCATCCATTTTGAGCAATAAGTTCAAGAATTGTTCGTCCTCAGAATCTTTGAAGTTGTGCAGTATATTATCAAGTGCTATGTGATAAATCATACCGCCGGTTAAAGTGGTTTTAGCTTTAGGAAAATACTCGTGAATGGCTTCCAGGATGGATTCCGAATCAGCGGCTTCCGTCGGGTCAACAGCCATGAGCTTCTCTACATTGATGCGGCTGATTTTTCTGGGAGCCAGTTCTGTTTCTCCCTCTCTTGAAGCCATGTACTTGTCTGGTAAGCTACTGCGGACTCCGTTGGAAATTTTCATCATTTTATTGGTCCACTGCAGCCGATTGGGGCCAATATAATCATTCTCCATGTAGAACAGGCCACCTTGCTTCAAAATCTTAAGATTCCATCTTAAAGCCTTTCTCACATCGGTCATGTGATGCAGGGAAGCACTCCAATAAGCAAAATCGTATATTTCTTCGTCTTTGACAACTTCTAAGGCGTCTTCTAAGTGGAAATTAATTCTATCTAAAACACCTGCTTTACTTGCCGTTTGTCGGGCCTGGAGTAGGCGGGATTCAGAAAATTCATATAGATCAAATGACTCTACAATCCCTTGCGCAACCAAACTAATTTCTTTACTGCCATTACCACAGCCTACCGATATACCCCGAGTTAGCGGTAATGCGTTGCCCATCACTTCTCTAATCAGATGGATTCTTGCTAGCAAAGGGCTAGGAGTGTCTAAACCAGAAAATTTGGAATTAATGTGCCTGATAACTTGAGCATGGTGCCACCATCTCACGGGTTGAGAAACGGCATCCGCTTTTTGTTGGGAGACGCTAGACCAGTGCGCCCCAACTTTCTCTTTCAGGGATAAACTGTATTGACTTACGGGTTCGTCCAAGCTCCCATTGCTCCCATTGCTCCCATTGTAGTGTTGATGCGTGGGTAAATTTTCTTCTTTGCAAAGCGGAAATTCCTCAAAGAGATTGTCCCACGCCTTAATATCTGCATCGAAGGCGCTGGAAATCGGGGCAAATTTTGGGAAATATCTGTTAAATAAATTTGGGATTTTCCAATCTTCTTCTCTAAAGTCAGCGAGCTGCAAATAAATAATTGAAAATTGGTGCCCAGGATACTTTGATGCCATGGTATCCAATAAAAGCTGAGCACGTTCTCTGCCGGTATTTCTCTCCCCCTTGATAAAATACAGGACTGTTTTGTCTGAACTAACTACCTTGTTCCACTTCTCAATAAAGTATTGGATTTTTTCATATTCTTTTCGGTAGATTGAATCGAAATCAAGCGATTCAACGAACACTCTCTTGCCATTTACCTGCATTTCTGAGATGAGCTGGCTATGAAAACTGATGGAGTACCGGCTGTCGGTAACCATCTTGTCAGCACTCGGAACTAAATTCTCCTTCTGGAAAACTCCTTCGAAGCCATTCTTAATGAGTTCAATAACAGATTCAAAGGGAGCAAAGGTAAATCTAAAGAAACTACTTTCTTCATATCCTATGCGGCGGAACTGTAAACCGGCTTCACAGTTATTTCCTAGAGAAATATAAGTATCAAACCCCATCGTTTTGAAAGCCTAGCTGGTGTAACTTTGAAGTTCTATTGGGACGCGATCCCAGGCAGGGGGGGCAATATACCATGGATGCCTTGGAAAAACAGGCTTTTGGTGCAATGCCCACCCTGCGATTAAATCTGGGGAGTTACAGGGACGCTTTGGCAAACCAGAGCAGAATGCCGACCATCAGCGCACAGAAGGCCAGTATCACGCCCAGAACAATGGCTGGAAAGACAGCTCCGGATGAGATCAGGGCGATCGCCACCGCAACGTAGGCTGATGTTAATCCCAGGGACACCAGAAAAATCCGTTTGGAGGTCCATTTGATAGGACGCAGGTTAACGTTGATTTTTCCACCCTTGCAAGGTTTGCCAGGGAGTGAGTTGTGGGAAGCCATGTCAATCTCCTCTCAACGGTTAGTTTTTCTGAGCCAGTGCTTTTTGCAGCAATTCTTGGGACGGCGCATGGTCGGGTTTGAGTTCCAGTGCCTTTTGCAAAGCGGCGATCGCCTCATCTAATTGCCCTTTCTTCATTTGAGCACGCCCCATGCCGTCATGGGCACCGGGAGAAGATGGTGCCAGATGGATTGCCTGCTGGAAGGCGGC
>JAYKGU010000079.1:0-66941 GCA_035285585.1 Synechococcales cyanobacterium | reverse complement strand
TGATCAGGCCCCCACCCCTGAGGGAGATTCTAGGCGGCAGGAACGGCTGCTTGAGCAGTCAAACCAACAGCTTCAGCGTACTTCAGGTAGGTATCTACGGAAGCGATGACGACGCGGGCTTCAATAGCCAGCAGTTCGATACCAACGAGCGAAACGCGAACCCAAGCATCAACCACGATACCTTTGTCGAGGATGCGGTCAACAACTTCAGCAAGGCTAGAGGAGGAGTTTACTTTTTCAACTGCCATATCAAATTACCTGAACTCAATAAAGTGAACTGGATAGAACGTGATAGAGAATGCACTTTCCACAGCCTGTTTGTCCATCAATGGTAAGTATGTGATGGAGCACTGGGTGTGCGATGCTCTTTGAGGAGTCATCCTAGAAGGTGAATTCCACGAAGACAGCATAGGCTTTCAGTTCCTTAAGGAATACCGGCATAAATACGGAAGTTTAGGCTAAGCCTTCAACAGCTAAGTATTTATGCGGAGCGGATAAGTACTGAGCCTAGCTACAACATGGCCTATCTAGTCTGTTCCGCTTTGGCACGATTCCGAGATGCTTTTTGAAAGACATCCGGGGTGTTGGCGACTGCCAATCTCCCTCAAATCGTCCTGAATAAATCTTTCCCACTTTACACAGCAAACTAACAGAATCAGAAAGTTTTTTCCGGGTCAGGATGAAGTTACTGTTTAGCTGTATGCAGATAGCCTGAAATTCCATTCTTTTAAGAAATATTTGCAGCTATTGATGCTCTATCCAGACATCAACTGGAGACAGAACCATTGAAATATAAAGCGATCGCCCATTGGTCACAGTCATCGGCTCTCTTCTCTTCAGAACAAAATAGAGAAAATTAGAGCAATTTATAGAAGACTATTGATCTTTCTAGATGATTGGATCCATCAAGAAGTAAATAGCAAAGTCTGGCGATCGCCCCCTTCAGTCATCCCCAAAAAATACCCCCAAACCAAATACAAGCTTGGGGAATAAATTAAGACTTTGATATAGCTTCCCATGGGAATTTTTACCCCTTTTACTGGGGCAGAAATTCACCTATGCTGCTTTGTCAGCCAGTTCGTAAATTTCCGTAAATGAACGAAAATTTACGGATACCGATGGACAGTTCCTTCTTCGAGGCCATGGGAAAAAACCCGGAGATTCTATCCGGGAATTCCTCAAATGGCCATCAAAATTTTTAGGCAAGCCACAAATAAGCGCAGCTATGGTGGGATGGCTCCCCGGCGGGGGCACCCCACCTGCTTTATTTATGTCCAGCTGCTTAGCAGCGGTCAAACTACTGGCTGACGCGCTTTTCAAACTCTTCCCGCGTAGATTCCACTACGGCGGTGGCTGCATCGTAAAGATTCTCGTGGTGCTGCTTGATCCAGCTGAGCAGGCTGATGAGCTGGGCGTTGCGGAGTTCCAGATCTGCCTGAAAGATGGTGGCCATGGCCATGTGCTGGGCATATTCTTCAGGATGGCCTTGCTGCACGAATTGAGCCATCAGGGCGGTGAGAGCACGCTGGCGGACGGGGTCGATGGATTGGTTAGAAAGCATAGGTTTGAAGTGGATGGATAGGTGGATGGATGGGTGGATGGGTGGATGAGTTAAAGGGATTGGCGTTGGAGAAGCAGCGCTTCGTGGGCGGCAGTGAAGTCGTCCGTCGTAATCTGAATTTGTTCGGGGTCGGTCATGCCCTCGGTGCGGTAACGGCGGATAGCGTTGAGGGCGGCCTGGTTACTGAGGAGGGCCAGGTCGGCTCCGTTCCAGCCGTCGGTGCAGTCGGCCCAGTCGGCCAGGTTGACGTTGGCGAGGGGGCGATCGCCATTGTGTACCTGCAGGATGGCCAGACGGCTATCCCGGTCGGGCAGATCTACTTTGAATTGCAAATCCAGACGGCCTGCCCGCAACAGAGCCGCATCCAGGGTGTCAGGGCGGTTGGTAGCCCCCACCAGCAGCACTTCGGGGCTGGCCTGCAAACCGTCTAGCTCGGTGAGGAGTTGACCAACGACGCGATCGCTCACCCCTGAATCGCCGCTAAACTTGCCCCGTGCCGGAGCCAGGGTGTCAATTTCATCAATGAACACCACGCAGGGGGATGCCTGCCGCGCCTTGGCAAATAGTTCCCGCACGGCCTGCTCGGCAGCTCCCACCCAGCGGCTGAGCAGCTCTGGGCCATTGACCGCAATGAAGTTGGCGCGGGCCTGGGAGGCGATCGCTTTGGCCAGCAGGGTTTTGCCGGTGCCCGGAGGCCCCCAGAGGAGAATGCCTCGGGGCGCTTTGGCTCCTGTGCGCTGGTAGAGTTCGGGGTAAAGGAGCGCCCCTTCCACCGACTCCTGGAGCCGCTGCTTGATCTCCGTGAGGCCGCCAATGTCCTCCCAGGCCACATTGGGAGACTCGATTTCCACCGAGCGCAGGGCTGAAGGTTTCACTTCCCGGATGCCGTCCAGAAATTCGGCCTGGGTGACGGTGAGGGTGTCGGGAATGGGTTCGTTTAAGGAGGGCACCTGGCGTCTGAGAGCGGCATAGGCAGCTTTCTGGCAGACAGCTTTGAGGTCGGCTCCCACAAAACCGACACAGAGATCGGCGATCGCCCCCAGGTCCACCGACCCATCCAGAGGCATCTGCCGGGTGAGGATGGTGAGGATTTCCAGGCGACCATCCCGGTCGGGGACGCGGAACTGCACTTCCCGGTCAAACCGTCCAGGCCGCCGCAGGGCCGGATCCAGGTGATTGGGCCGATTGGTGGCCGCCAGCACAATCACGCCGCTGGTTTTGGCAAAGCCGTCCATCAAGCTCAAAAGCTGGGCAACCAAGCGCTTTTCCACCTCACCTTCGACTTTGCTGCGATCGGGGGCAAGGCTGTCAATTTCATCGATAAACACCAGGCAGGGAGCCGACCGGGCGGCTTTCTCAAAGATGCCCCGCAGTCGCCCTTCCGCTTCTCCATAATATTTACCCATTACCTCTGGCCCGACGATGGCGATGTAGTTTACATCTAATTCATCGGCGAGGGCACGGGCGGTGAGGGTTTTACCGGTACCAGGGGGGCCAACCAGCAGGACGCCTCTGGGCGGCTCCAGGCCAATGCGCTGCAGCAGCTCGGGGCGCTTCAGGGGAATCTCCACCAGTTCCCGCAGCTCTTTGAGCACGTCAGCAAGGCCACCCACGTCGCGGAGGGTAACGGGGTCTTCAGGTGGGGTTTCGGGGTCTGGAGTGGGAGAGCCGGTGGGGGCATCAGTGGGAGTTGTGGGCGATCGCTCTCCAGAGGGCTGGGTGCGAATCCGCTCGGTCCCGACATTGGCGGCACCTCCCCCAGTGGGGATATTTCCCTGCCGAGGAATACTACTGAGGGGGCGGGAGTTGATGCGCACATCCGTCTTCAGTTCCCCTTTCTCGGCCTTTTCCTCCAGCGTCTTCGCCAGTTCCAGTAATTGCTCAAATCCCTTAAACAAATCACTCATGCGGCGTCCCCAAATATGTAGTGTGCAGATGGAAAACGAAAATTATTAACTTTGGTAAAGACAAAACCTTAGGCAAAGGCCGTTGAAACGATTGCAATGGCTTTTTGCCACATGCTTTGCTCGTACAGTTTTTGTCCTGCGGGCAATGTCTCTCTATTCAAGAAGGAACATCCCGTGACCATCCACTAGTCATCCCAATTTGGTCGCGACACTCAACAAAGAGGCTTTCCCAAACCGCGAGAGTTTACGTAAGTTTACATTTGGAATGCTAGCTCGATGATAATCAATCGATAAACCAAGGTTTATTTTTCTTTCTAGATGCATCGGACGTTTCCGGACATCTAAAAACTGGGCAGTCTATTGAGGTAGAGATCCCTACGGTGAATTCACGCACTATGGTCGCACATCCACCCCTCAACCCATCCCCCCAGACCAATTCCCTTCCAGCTAAAACAGGGCTACAGGACTACCATGCCCTGCATCTCGCAATGTTTAGCGGTAAAGGCGGCGTTGGCAAAACCACCCTTTCCTGCGGCTTTGCTCGCTACTGGGCGCAGCAGTTTCCGGGCGATCGCATCCTTTTGATCTCAACCGACCCGGCCCACTCTTTAGGAGATGTGCTGCAGCTAGCGGTGGATGATGCCCCCCGCCCCGCCCCCGATCTACCCAATCTTCACATTCGCGCCCTGGATGCCCAAACTCTGCTGCAAGACTTCAAGGCCCGCTATGGACGAGTGCTGGAACTCCTGGTAGAGCGGGGCAGCTTTGTCGAAGGAAGCGACCTCAGTCCGGTGTGGGACTTGAGCTGGCCGGGCCTTGATGAACTCATGGGCATTTTGGAAATTCAGCGCCTGCTGCGGGAGAAGGTGGCCGACCGGGTGGTGGTGGACATGGCCCCCAGCGGCCATACCCTCAACTTATTTAGCCTGATGGATTTCCTGGATCGGCTGCTGGATTCCCTGGATCTCTTTCAGGCCAAGCACCGGGAAATTAGCCAGCGACTGACCGGACAATATAACGATGACGATGCGGACGCCTTTCTGGTGGAAGTGCGCCGGGACCTGGCGGCGGGGCGATCGCTCCTGCAAGATCGGGAACAAACGGCCTGTCTGGTGGTGGCGATCGCCGAACCCATGAGCCTGCTGGAAACCCAGCGCTTTGTTGAGGCCCTTGGCCAGCTCGGCATCCCCACAGGCGGCATTCTGGTCAACCGCATCCTCAACGCCCAAACCTTTGGGAACGACTGGTCCCAGGCCATGTCTCCCGTGCAGCTTCATCGCTTTGCTGAGCAGCAGGAAACCCTCGGCAAATTCCTCCAGATGGGTGTTCGGCCTGTCTTTTGCGTACCTAAGCAGGGGGCAGAACCCGTGGGGGCTGCCGCCCTCGACACCGTGATTCGGCAGGCGGTGGTGGTGGATGCTGCCCAACATCAAAGCTTTGAAGTGCCCCAGGGGCGGGTGACCTTCCCCGACCGGGTGCCCCCCGGATTTGTGGATTTTGTGCAGGCCGGACGTCAACTGATCATCGTGGGCGGCAAAGGCGGCGTGGGCAAAACCACCGTTTCCGCAGCGATCGCCTGGGGAATGGCCCATCGCCACCCCGACCGCAACGTGCGCGTCATTTCCATCGACCCGGCCCATTCCCTGGGAGACGCCTTTGGCCTGACGTTGAGCCATGAGCCACAGGCCATTGCCCCCAACCTGAGCGGTCAGGAAATTGAGGCGGAGGTGGTGCTGGACCAGTTTCGGGACGACTACCTTTGGGAACTGGCGGAAATGATGAGCGGCGATATCGGAGAAGATGCCATCCAGCTCGCCTATGGCCCGGAGGCGTGGCGGCAGATCGTGGCCCAATCCCTGCCTGGAATTGATGAGATGCTGTCTTTGCTGTCAATCATGGAGCTGCTGGAGAAGAAAGAGCAGGATTTGATTATCCTGGATACGGCTCCCACGGGGCATTTACTCCGCTTTCTGGACATGCCCACCGCCCTGGGAGATTGGCTGGCCTGGATTTTCAAACTCTGGCTCAAGTACCAGGACGTGGTGGGGCGCGTGGAGCTGATGGGCCGCCTCCGCACCCTGAGAAAGCGCGTGGTAGATGCCCAGAAGAAGCTCAAAGACCCCGCCCACACCGAGTTTATCGGCGTGCTGCAAAACCAGTCGGCCATTATCGCCGAGGCGGAACGGTTATCCCAGTCCGTGACCAAAATGGGGGTGTGTCAGCGCTATGTGGTGCAGAACCTCTATGAACCGGGGTCAGACGCGCCGGGCGATCGCTTCCCTCAGCAGACCATTGTGCGCTTGCCTTTGCTGCCCAGGGCGATCGCCCCGCTGGAGCAAATTCAGGGGGCGGCAACCCTGCTATTTGAGTAGCTCCCAGGCTCCCATGATCCTTCCCCCGACAGAACAGTTTGCCTGACGCGTGCTGTAGATTTGGGATGTCGCATGGGAGCACCGTCATGGAAACGCGCAAGCTGGGTCAGTCTGAGGTCCAAATTACGCCGGTTATTCTGGGGACTTGGCAGGCCGGGAAATCCCAGTGGACTGGCATCGAGGACAGTGAGATTATCAAGGCGCTGAAAGCCGCCTACGACGCTGGGATTACGACTTTTGATACAGCGGAAGCTTATGGTGAGGGCCATTCCGAAGAGGTAGTGGGCAAGGCGCTGAAAGAGGTGCGCGATCGCGTCGTTATCGCATCCAAGGTGTTCCCTAGCCACCTCCAGTATCAGCAGGTGATTGAAGCCTGCGAAGCGTCCCTCAAGCGCCTCCAGACGGACTACATTGACCTGTATCAAATCCACTGGCCCGCGGGCAGCTTTGACAATGAAGAGGTGCCGGTCGAAGAAACCATGCGGGCACTGGACGCCCTGCATACGGCAGGAAAAATTCGGGCGATCGGTGTGTCCAATTTCTCGCGGGAGCAACTGGCCGAAGCGTCGCAGCACGGGCAGATTGCCAGCCTCCAGCCTCCCTACTCCCTCTTCTGGCGGCAGGTGGAGCAGGACGCCATGCCCTACTGCGTGGAAAATAATATTGCGATTATCGCCTATTCTTCTCTGGCCCAGGGC
Source organism: Synechococcales cyanobacterium (assembly GCA_035285585.1). GTDB lineage: Bacteria > Cyanobacteriota > Cyanobacteriia > CAKZMO01 > CAKZMO01 > JAYKGU01. The sequence continues at coordinate 60,403 of JAYKGU010000079.1, read as the reverse complement.
CTGCTGACCGGCAAATTTGGGCCGGATCACGAATTTGAGGAAGGGGACATTCGCCGTAAAAACAAGCTGTTCAAGGGTGAGAACTACCAGCGTGCCCAGCGTGCCCTCGACCAGTTGCGGCCCTTTGCAGAGAAATATGACTGTACCCTGGCCCAACTGGCGATCGCCTGGCTGATCCGTCAGCCCCAAACCAGCGCTATCGTCGGGGCACGCAATGCCGACCAGGCCACCCAAAACGCCCAGGCCGGAGATGTCCGTCTCTCGGATGCGGACGTGGCCGAAATTGACCGCATTGGCCGCACCGTCACCGACCACCTGGACGAAGACCCAGTCATGTGGAACTTCGCCGCCTGAGCTGACTCATTCAGCGGGATTTCTCCACCCTACGCCAGCGGCTGCCGTCGCAAGAACTGGAGCAGCACATCGTTGACCTTCTCGTACCAGTCTTCCTGGGGATAGTGCCCCACCTGCTCCAGGCGCTCAAACTCAGCGTCAGGGATGGTTTGGGCGATCGCCTCCGCCACGTCCACCGGCAACCAGGGGTCTTCCACGCCCCAGGCTACTAGCGTCGGTTTTTGCCACTGGGCCAGGCCCGCCTCAATTTCCGGCAGGGCTTGTTTCAGCTGCAGATTCCGCACCGCGATGAAGAGCGATCGCCCCGCCGCCGAACTTTTCAAAAAGGGACGACGGTACACGTCCAGATCCTCATCTGCCACCCGATAAAAGCCGCCCCCCTCCAGGGTGCGATCCACCAGCAGCGGGTCCTGGGTCAACATTTCTCCCGCCAGAGGTAGGCCCAACTGACTGATGCGCCAGGGCAGCTTCATCTGGGCAGAGATGGGGGCGTTGAAAATGGCTAGCCGCTCAATCTGGTCGGGATGGCGCAGGGCATACTGAATGCCCACTGAGCCGAGAAATCCTTGAGCTACCAAAAATAGTCGCTCGATGCCCAACGCCGCCAAAAAGCTTTCCAGAGCGCTGATATAAGCGTCGGGGGTGTAGGCAAAGTCGCGCTTGTCGGGCTTGTCAGAAAAACCCATGCCAATCCAATCGGGGGCGATCGCCCAAAATCCCTGCTCTGCCAGGGCGGGCAACACCTGCCGCCAGCCATAGCTCTGGGAAGGTAGCCCATGAAGACAGAGCACCGGCGGCTTCTCGCTGGGGTTGATAGGCTCGGCCTGCCGGTAAAACCAGGTCAGCTTGCCAACTTGAATGGTTTGTTCTGCGATCGCCACCGTCACCCTCCCGTCATCTTTACGAACTGAACGCTATAAGTAGAACTGCATTGAAAGACGAAGGTCAGAAAACCGGGGCACTCCCCCGGTTTTCTAACATGAATTTAATTGCGCTGACCTACTTAGCCCTACGCTTTCGCGTTAGAACACTCTAGAGGTGTGGAATCCTCACGACATGGAGGTTCCACACTCAAACCTTAGCCCGTAGGACCGTACTAGGTTAGCGACCAGGGATATTTCAGCCCTTCGTCTCCAGCCATCGAGCGTTTGATTACTCTAGGGGATTCTCTGACGGTTGATGAGCAAACTTAAAGAAATGTTAAATTGTTCATGGAAATTCATTCATGCCCATCAACTCAATGGCAAGGGTTATGCAAACGTTAAAGCACTATTTCAGATCGTTCAAAATAATTGGACTCACCATTGGATTGCTGGCACTTCTGTTGTTGTGTCCCCTTCCGGCGAAAGCGGCAAGTTCGGCGGCCATTCGTGCCTATGACGATGTCGATATCGCCACCAAAAACTTTGCAGGCAAGTCTCTCATCCAGGCGGAGTTCAACGACGCCAAGCTGGAGGGGGCAAATTTCAGCAGCGCAGATCTGCGGGGGGCGGTGTTCAACGGCTCAAACTTGAAGCGGGCCAATTTCCATGGGGCCGACTTCAGTGATGGCATTGCCTACATTACCAACTTTGCAGAGGCTAATTTCACGGATGCCGTGCTCACCTCAGCCATGCTGCTGCAATCAAATTTCAAAGATGCCGACATTACGGGAGCCGACTTTACCTTTGCCGTCCTTGATCGGGCGCAGCTTTTGGCGCTTTGCCAGCGGGCCAGCGGCACCAATCCTACAACGGGGGTAGACACGCGGGAATCCCTGGAGTGCCGGTAGCGGCTGGATTTAGACCTGGGATGATCAAGCCTGGGATGGGATAGGGGATATCCATTTCAGCGGGGAAAGCCTGGTTGGATAGGGAGACAGAATCCAGGAGTCAGAATTCAGGAGTCAGAATTCAGGAGGGAGCTGGCTTCTGGTTCCTGACGCCTGAATTCTATGGTTGGGCAAGCGTTCCACCTTACGGTGATACCCCTGGATGGGGGCGATCGCGCACATCCTTCAGGTATTGCACTACCTCCGTGTGCTGCCCTTCCGCTGCCCAAATGAGTGCTGTCCAGCGATTTTCGTCGGTGCGGGCATAGTCGGCTCCGGCATCGATGAGCCGCTGCACGACGGCCAGCCGTCCCTGGGCCGCCGCACTCATCAGCACCGTCAGGCCAAAGTTGGTGGCGGCGTTCACCTCTGCCCCTTCCGCCAGCAGCCGATCTACCAGATCTAGATGGCCACTGGCGGCGGCAGCCATGAGGGGCGTCCACCCGTCCGGATCGGCCAGATTGACGTTAGCCCCGTGGGTGATCAGGGCTTCCACAATGTCAGCCTGACCTGCTTCGGCGGCGATCGCCAGGGCTGATAAGCCTTCTCCATCCTGCCCGTTGGCATCGGCACCATCGCTGAGGAGGGTGTTGACCTGCGCTAAATCGCCTTCCTGGGTCGCCTGAATCAGGTCCGTCATAGAAAATTGCCCATTCCCCATCAAGATTCCTCCCCTGTTATACCAAACCCCGGTTCCCGCTTGAAGCGGGATTAAGGGTATCAACTCACACGGCACAGTGGGGCGCGGTTTACCCACTGTGCCGCTGGTCTTGTCCTGCTTTAAGCTTCCTTTATTCAGAGTTCACGGAACCTTTGCCTCATTTTCTATGGAGAAATGATAGTTTACCCTTAGGTGTCATCCGTGGGAATCGTCAAATTTTGCCGTTTGCCTCTGCAGGGTTTTCCTCAGGTTCCGCAACGCCCATCTACCGCTTCATTGTTATCGGGGCATTACGGCAGTCATCGTTCAGCGTCTACCCAACGATTCATCGCAGGCTTTATCGCCAGCTTCGTTGCAATTAATGATTTATCGCAATTAATGCCTGAGTGCGATCGCCCCCCATCCCATCTCTAGCGGGCGTTCCACCTGGCTTGAGACGCAGTTTGAGACGCAGTTGTTGATACTGAAGGATTTTTTCATGGCTAAACGTCGTCAGCGGACCAACCGCCGGGGGTTGGGTGCCGGACTGCGCTGGGTGCGCGGTCTTACCAAACTGCGCTGGGTGCGCGGTCTTTCCGGACTGCGCTGGGTGCGCGGTCTTACCAAATACTTGGTGCTCTGGTTGTTGCGCGGGCTGCTGCTCATCAGTCGTCGCCCCCAGCCAGGGGAAGGCTTTGTGCTGCCCACCACAATTCTCATGCTGCTGGTGCTTTCCCTATCCGTGGGTTCCATCACGCTGCGCACCTACACCCGTACCCAGGAGATTTCGAGCGATCGCCAGGAGCGAGTGATCTTCAACGCCGCCACCCCCGCCATCGACCGGGCCAAGGCCAAGCTAGAATTCCTCTTTGCCAGCGACCCCCGATTTCCCAACGGCATTCCCAGCGAAGACGTGATTCATGACCTGCTGGTGGATGGTTCAGCCGTCGTCTCAAATGTTGAAGACGCCTACACCTTCGCCAACCAGGGAGAAGATCGGATTGACCTGGATGGGGATGGGGACGACACCAACGACATCGCCTGGAAATATCGGGTCGATCTGGACAGCGATCCCACAACGGGAGACGCCAACGGCTACGACGGTTGGGTGGCCTACTCCATCGTTTTTGAGACGCCCGATACCGACGACCCACCCATGACCGATTCCAGTAACAACGGTGTGGCCACCCGTGCCAGCTTGCTGCAAATTCGCAATGCGCCCCTGAGCGGCTCCAACCAGTTAACCGAAGCCTGCCAACTGGGTGATGCCGCCGCCGGAGTCACGCCTATTGAAGGGGGTTGGTTTGAAGACCGCAGTAATTCGTCGCTGCTACGCAAAAACTTTCAGGTGGATGTGTATGTGCTGCCCGACAACGCTGGGGGTACCGTCTCCACCGTGGAGTTTCAGCAGGATCGCATTCTGCGGCGGGGCAATAAGTGGGGAGCCTGGTTCCGCAACGATTTGGAAATCTTTCCCGGCCCTCGCTTCAACTGGAATGGGGCTATGCACACCGAGGGTAGCCTGATTGTGGGAGGTAACGAATTCCGAGGGTTCCTCATCAGCGCTCCCTCGTCCTGCCTTTACGACACTCCCGATTCCTCAGAGATCACGGTTACCGACGTGAAAGCCAATGCTGGCGATGCCATTCCTGCGTTTCAAGGGCAAATGATTAGCGGCACCGTGAAACACAACTCCTTTGGCACCGTTGACACCGATTATTCCCACTTTCACTTGTTTGGCAACCCACCCATTACCTCTGGCGATACCGATGTACGCCTAGATCGAGATTCCGATTCGGTGGTAGACGAGGCCAACGATCCGAAACCGGCAGATTACACCCTAGATCCGGTGGCGCTGGTGACGCAAGGGGTGTCTGTGGCCCGGAATATCTCCGGTGGTGACCCAAGCACCCGCCGCGATACTGCAACCTGGAATGGGGATAAGTCGTTCGTCGACAAATACCGGATCTACAACCAGTCCGAAAATCCTCCTTACCTGGATGACTTTTATCGAGCAGACAATCGCTACGGACCAAAGCCCCGCTATCAAAACAAGCTAATTCCCAGCTCCGTCACCATTGGAGAGGCGATCGCTGGCAATCTAATGGCCGCTGACGAGCTGACGGACGAGGTACTGATCAAGGACGACCCAACTGGAAACAACACAGACTACGGTCTGGATGGCTACTGGGAACGCCGCGCCCAGGGAGAAGGTCTGCGGCTGATTGTGGGCCAGCGGCTAGAGCTGGGCAATGCCTTTGGCTGGCAGGGGAACGACGACCCACTGTATCCGGCCAATGCCTGTCCAGGGAGCCGCTGCCACGAAACCCTGCAACGGCGGACTCTTCGGGACAATCTGGCGGCGGTGCAGTCGATGGCGATTTACCATGCCTCTGGGGATGGAGCCGGAAGCTTCCCCGTTGCCTGTTATGCCCTCACGGCCCATCCCGGCACTGACCAGACGATTCGAGATAGCCGCACATATACGAACATTTCGGCAGACGGCACTGATCGCTTAAAAACCAATTTCCTGACAGGCAAGGGCACCAACGGTTGGGAGTTTGCTCCCCCCGCCAGCAACGATACTGCCTTTGCTACGGCGATTGCAGATGACCAGCCTTTGGGCCTTGCCCTGCGCAACCTGGCCCACTTTGCTGGAGATCCCGCTGGGGGCACGCCGTCCTTTCCCCCCGTGCAGGAAGCCAGCGGTGGCGACATTCATCCCTATCCCCACCTGACGATGTGGGGCGACTATTCGGTGCTGCGGCGCATTCTGGCGATGTTGGATGGGGCTTCTGCCGCTCAAGGCAATCCGCTGGATGATGGTAACGCTGGCACAGATAAAGACAAACTTTACACAGAACTCAGCCCTGCCGATCGCTCAACTCTACACACAGCAGCCTGCACCCTCGGAATGCTGGGATACAACCTGAACTTGTACACCAACCGCATTCCCAACGCTACTTTGACCCAGTTGGGAGAAGCTTTGTGGGATCTGGTGGATGGCAACTCCGCCAACGGAGAGGTTGGTTCCTTTCCATCAGGCTATGTCCGCACGAACGATGCTGCCGACTTCTATTACGGCTTTACCACCGAGCAGTACATTCAAGCGCTGAAGAACAAGCCCAATCTGACAACCGATTATCCGGCCCTGACGAACATTGATGAGCTGGCCGAGCTGATGGTTACGGAACTACAAATTCGGCGCGATCGCACCCTGGGCTTTAGACCGGGCTGGTTCCGCACCCCACCCACCTCAACGACCACCGGTTTTACCAGCAGCTTTAGCTGGAGCCTCTCCACCAAACGCTTTACCGAGACGTTAACAGCTGATGCCTCCCTAGTCCTGCAAACTGATTGTGATCCAGACATCTTTGATAACACCAAGATCACAGCAACAAGTTCCAACGACCGGGACGAGAAGAAAATTGGTCTGGCCCTGGCGTTTTGCTCCAGTGCTGCCACAGTGAAGTATCCATCCCTCTACTACCTGTTCCCGATTGTCAACCACAGCCATGCTGGTACCACCACGTCCATCGGTGGCATCAACGTTAATCACACCCAGCCCAGCGCTGAGGAGTATGTGGCTGATACCAACTACATCTTTGATTCGGGGGCAGGCGTGGGCGTGAATGATGACTACACTTATACAGTCGTTCAACCCAGTGCGATCGCCCTCTCTCCCAAAGCAAACACCACCAACTGGTTGCTGCCAACGGGTACCGCCGCCACCGGGACGATGAAGTTAAATGAAATTGAAATTACCAGGCCAAATGGCCAGAAAGTACCCGTGCCTTTCCTGGATCAGGGGGTTTACAACGGTCGGGAAATGATGGCAACACGGGTTCTGGATCTCAACCTGGACTTGATGCGGGGGAGCGATCGCAGCCTTGACCCGGATGGCGATGGGACGGGAAATGATCGCTGGTTGCCCAACAGCGGCATCATCTACGCCTTCCGAGAAGATGCGGTGCGGGAAGACGGCGTCGTTCGTCCTATAGGGAGCGGGGCCGACTGGGCCAAGTGCGGTCAAAATGCGGTGTTCGAAGTCACCAGTACCACCAACAACGGTATTTGCCGGATGGAGGCCGACCCCGCAGATCCCCAGGATCCGCCCCTCGACCCGCAAAACCTGATCAGCCCCAAGGCGGTAGACTACTATGCTGATCCTGACCGCCGCCCCCAAGGCTTTCGTTTGAAAAAGGGCGAAAAGCTGCACAGGGAGCTAACCAATCCTCGCGGGCTATCCTTCATTTCTGACAATCCGGTTTACATCCAGGGCAGCTTTAACCTCCACCAGACTACTACTTGCAACGGCGAAAATAGCTGCCGTCTGGAGGAGTTTCAAACCAAGCTCAATGACAACTACGATAATTTCTACAGCCGCAGCGACCTGGATTTGCGCTTTGCCCGCGCTGCCACCGATCTGTGGCGGCCCAGCGAAATTCTGGCGGATGCAGTCTCAATCATTTCTGACGACTTCTGTGACGGCAGTGTTGAGGACAGCCTCCGGACGGCAGGCACTGGCAACGGTGCCACCATTGCCGACTCGGAAGACCGCTATGGATGCAGCGGTAATGATGATCGCACCTCCTACCTCAACCAGAATCGGCCCAATACGGCCCTGGCAAGCGGCGAATCCTGGCGGCGGGAGGGGGGAAGCTCGTCTCCCATTGCCATCTCCCGCAATGGCCATCCCATCTATATAAACAGCAGCGGCAACAATACCAGTTACGCAGAGGGCAACTACTATGCCTTTAGCGATAGCAAACCCTTGATTGGTGCCCAAAACGAACGGGTCAACGCCATCATCATCAGTGGTCTGGTACCTTCGCGCCCTAACCAGGCCTACGGTGGATTGCACAACTTCCCCCGATTCCTTTCTAACTGGAGTACGCTCCATATTTCTGGGGCTTTCCTCCAGCTCAACTTTAGCAACTACGCCACCGCCCCCTTTGACCAGGACGCCTGGGAAACGAATACCAACACCAGCAACCCCGAACTGATTCGCTACTACAGCCCGCCCGCCCGTCGCTGGGGCTACGATGTAGGCTTGCAGTACGCCCCCGCCGGGCCGATTGCCGAACGGTTCATTTCCTCTGAATCAGTACGCAGCGAGTTCTACAGCGAACCCCCCGCCGATGATGAGTATATGGTAATGCTGTGCCGGGCGATCGCCCAGGAGAGCGACCGGGATCCCGACCAGACCTGTGCCCCCTCCAATGTCTCCGTATCGGAAACCCCACCCGCATCGGAAACACCCTAGTGGGTCATTTGGCACGGACATAGCCCTCATCCCCCAGCCCCTGCTCCCAACTTGGGAGCAGGGGAGCCAGAGCTGACTAATCGCTTCAAAGCCCCTCGCCCTTTTTGGGAGAGGGGTTTGGGGTGAGGGCGCAATGGCTCGGAGCAAAGCAAATGCCCCACTAGAATCGGCAACCTCCTAGAGTGGGCAAGGCCCACCTACCCTAGCAGGAATTGGAGGCTGTTGGAAAGAGCGGCGATCGCCCCCGGTATGTCACCCTTAGCCGCATCCGTGGCCGCAATCAGGGTAAGAAAAATACGATTCGCCTGCTGCTGGGCCAGAATTACCCCCGACAGGGGCTGGCTTTGTCCGGCAATGGTGAGCTGGCCCGTCCAGGTCATCCGCAGTCCGCCGCTGGCCTGGGCCTGGAAGCCCTGGATGCGAAAGCCCTCCCCCTGCTGAAAGGTGTCTCTGGCGGCCTGGGCCAGGGCGGCGTTGGAGAGGGGGGCATCGGTGAAGCTGGGAAGCACTACCACGGTATAGGCGAGTCGACCATCAGGGGCTTCTATAATCGGAAACTCACCGATGGCATTCACCTGAAAGCCTTCAATCACGCCAATTTCGAAGCGGTTAGCCGGATCGCGGTAGGGCGTAGCGGTGAGCGGCAGGGGATTGACGGCAGGGGCAGGCGGAACCTCGGGGGCAGGAGTAGCGGACGGTTGGGCCTCAGCAGGGGAAGGGGCCGCCGGGGGATCGGCGGGGGGCGTCTGGGCCTGGGTAGTGGCTGGCCAGATCGGAAGGCGGGAAATCTGCCCCTGGGGGACGGGAGCACTGAGAATAATGGCGATCGCCATCGCCGCCGCCACCCCCCACAACCATCGCCACTGTCGCCGCATAAGGAACTCTCCTGAACCAAGGTGTGCCTTTGTCTGGCAGTGTACCCCAGGACGGAGGCGGGTGGGTTAAGCCTGGGCAAAAAAGCGCTCTACACAGCGCACAAACATCTCTACGCCCATGCTCAGGGCCGTTTCGTCGAAATCAAAGCGGGGGTGGTGGTGGGGAAAGTCCAGCCCCCGGTCGGCGTTGGCCGATCCTAAAAAGAAATAGCAGCCGGGCACCTGCTGTAAAAAGAAAGACATGTCTTCGCCGCCCATGGTCTGGCATTCGGGCACCACCCCAGCGGGGGTTTCCACCACCGTCTCGGCCACCGATCGCACCAGATCCGCCATGCCCCCATCGTTGACCGTAGCCGGATAGAGCTGCCAGTAGTCCAAATGGTAGGTGGCCCCGTGGCTCTGGCAAACCCCGGCAATAATTTCCGCCACCCGCTTCTGGAAAAAGCCTTCGAGGACGGGGTCGAAATAGCGCACCGTGCCACTGAGCTTGGCCGAGTCGGCAATTACGTTGTGGGCCTTACCGGCGTGGAACTCGCCCACCGTCACCACCCCGGCCTTCAGGGGGTCGACATTGCGCGCCACGATGGTTTGCAGGGCATTCACCACCTGCGCCCCCACGACGATGGAATCAATGGTCTGGTCGGGCATGGCCCCGTGGCCGCCCTTGCCCTGGATAATGCAGTCAAACAGCTCCACCGCCGCCATCAGGGCACCGCTGCGCACCCCCACCGTTCCCAGGGGCAGTCGATTCCACAGGTGCAGGCCAATAATGGCGTCCACATCGGGATTCTGAAGCGCCCCCGCCTCGATCATAGGTTTGGCCCCTCCTGGCCCTTCCTCCGCAGGCTGGAAGATGAGCTTAACGGTGCCCGCAAAATCCTGACGGTGCTGGGCGAGGTAATGGGCAGTTCCCAGGGCGATCGCCGTATGACCATCGTGACCGCAGGCGTGCATGATGCCGTCGTGCTGTGACCGGTAGGGCACCTGGTTGGCTTCGTGGATGGGCAGGGCGTCCATGTCGGCGCGGATGGCAAGCACAGGACCGGGGCGATCGCCCGGAATCACCGCCACTATTCCCGTCTCAGCGATGCCCGTCTGGTGCTCGATCTGCCACTGCTGAAGCTGCTGGGAGACAAATTGGGCCGTTAGCCGTTCGCGAAAGGCCAGTTCAGGCAGTTGGTGAATGCGCCGCCGCCAGTCCACCAGACGGGGCTGCAGGGCTTGAATTTCGGGGCGAATGCGGGGTGCATCGGTGAACGGTTTGAGCGGGGTTACAACCATGGGTCTGGGTGGAAAACGACCTGCAGTGACAATCGACCGTGACAATCGGCGGCTAATTCTAGGATAATCGCGGACAGTAGGAATATCATCCAGCGGATTTAATGGGGGGCAACCATGCTGCGGCTCTATGATTATCTTGAATCGGGTAACTGTTACAAGGTTCGCCTGCTGCTCACCCTGCTGGGAATCCCATTTGAGCGCATTCCCGTGGATATTTTGGCGGGGGAAACACGGACACCGGAATTCCTCACCAAAAACCCAAATCATCGTGTGCCGCTGCTAGAGTGGCCCGACGGACGATGCCTCGCAGAATCGAACGCCATCCTCTGGTATTTCTCAGAAGGCACCGCTTTTCTGCCGGAGGATGCCTGGGAGCGTGCCCTCATCCTGCAGTGGATGTTTTTTGAGCAGTATAGCCATGAGCCATACATCGCGGTTGTTCGATTCTGGCATTTTTCCGGCCAAATTGAGCAGCGCCAGTCGGGGCTGGCCGAAAAGATGGAGCGGGGCTACCACGCCCTCAACGTGATGGAGCAGCATTTGCAGTCGCGAAAATTTTTTGTGGCCGAGCGCTATACCATCGCCGACATTGCCCTCTACGCCTATACCCATGTGGCGGAGGAAGGTAAATTTGATTTATCCAGCTACCCATCGATCCAGTCCTGGTTCAAGCGGGTAGCGGAGCATCCCAAGCACATTAAAATTACCGACACCTGAATGATGAGCTTGGGCATCGGGACACGGGGAGTTGCCCATTCAGGGCACGGAATTCGTTATAGATGGCCCGCGCCTCCTGGCGATCGCGCACCGGATACTGCACCCGTGCCCCCTGGCCCAGGGGAATCACCAGACACAGCAGCCGCTCCCGCTTGCCTTCCCGCGCCGTGCGCAAAACTTTCTCCTGTAGCTTCATAGTTCTCAAAATAGGATATCAACGGAATTCACGTAGGTCGTTCGCTACTTAATGGTATAAATTTAATCCGAACTTTGCGAATCTCTCAAAAGGCTTAAACCCTTTCAGTGCCCAGGACGGCGTTGCTGAACAGCCCATGAACAGTGATTTGGGGAACCAGCACAGGTAGGGGCAAATGGCTATTTGCCCTTATAGAATTCATACCCAGGTGCGGCAACATCAAGGTTTGGCGGCAGCGTAGAAGCGGTGGGTTGGCAGGGGCAATAACCCTTCAATATTCAGGTTTGACCCAACGGCGGCCAGTGTTTTGGCATCGTCCCCAGCTTCCAGATAGGGAATTTTGCCCAGCACGGGTACCTGGGTGAGCGATCGCAGGTTCTGTATCAACACAGCATCTTCCAAATTTGACCCAGAGAACGGCTGGGGCGTGTTCACCACCAAACCCTTCAGAAAAACGCGCGACTGGCGGGCCAGGGCCACATGGGCGATCGCCTGCCCCAGCACATCCGCCGACAGCGGCACCACCAGCACAGTGGGTAGCCGCCAATCCCACGCCAGGTCAGCGACCGTCACTTCTGGAGTAAGGGGTGATCCCAGGCTGCCAGGGGCTTCCAGTAACACCAGGTCGTGTTGAGCCTGACAGGTGCTGACGGTTTGCCAGAGGGCCGCCAGGTCAGTGGACGGCAGGCCCGTTCCTGGATAACCGTCTGGGTAGGAGTCATCAGTGAGGTGGAGGCTGGTGCGATCGCACGCCGGATAGTAGGCCGCCAGATAGGCTGCCAGCACCGACCGCAGCATGGTTTTGCCGACACCGACCTGGGTTCCGGCGATGAGCACAGTATTCAACGATTTCTTCAAGGGTTCCCGGCCTTACTCTACGGAATCGACAACGCTGATATCCAATACAAATGGCGTGGGGCGGTTGGTGACCACATCAATTTGATAGCTGCCGCCCTGGGGCAAAAGTGCCTGCCAAAAGCTCTGCCCGCTCGCGCCTTCTACCAGACTACCGTTTGGGTAGCGAATATTAAACGTGGGGCTGCCCTCCAACACCTCGACACTGAGGATCTGACTCTGGCGAGCATTCACCAGGTAGCGGCGAATGATGTCGGGGGAGGTGCGGTTCGTAATAATTGTGCCCGTCGAGCCGGGAGGAAAGACAATGCGCTCCGAGACAACTTCCGGTTCGGGTTCGGGTTCGGGTTCGGGTTCAGGCTCCGGCTCCGGTTCGGGTTCCGGTTCAGGTTCGGGTTCCGGTTCAGGTTCGGGTTCCGGTTCTGGCTCTGGTTCAGGTTCAGGTTCTGGCTCTGGGGCTGCTTCCAAACGCAGAACCAGGGTATAGTCACTCTGGCCCACCCCTTGAACAGGACTGAGCTGGACAGTGTACTCGCCCGTAAAGTCCAAAAGACCTTCCCAGGCTGAGACCCGTTGCGATCGCCGTCCCCCTGCCAGTTCCCGATTGGGGGCATAAACGGTCAGCAGCACCCCCTCATCCTCCAGCGTTGCCGCCAGGGTTTGCCCCTGCTCTGCCCCTATCCGATAGTTAAGGGTTTCATTTTGCTTCAGATTACCCTCCAGCACCCGAGTCTCCCCCGGCGTCAAGCGCACCAGCTGGCTATATTCCACCGGCTCCGGTGCAGGCTCTGGCTCTGGCTCCGGCTCTGGCTCTGGCTCTGGCACGGGATCGACGGGTTGCTCCACCACGGGCGGATTACTAGCGGGGCTAAAAATGGCGCTCCACACCGCCCAGGAGCCAATGCCCGCAATCACCGCAGAGCTGGCCAAAATCACTAACACCGCCCAGGGATCGTCCCAACCCGAAGGTTCGCTCTGGCGGGACGGCTCGACTCGCCGGGGGGGCACCACCTGGGTAGGGCGGGTGACCTGCTGGGTGGGGCTGGATGGCGGGGGGGGATTTTGCCGCACGGAGGTAGGATCAGGTCGCCGCCCCACGGCTACAGTGCGCATCTGGGAGAGGTCGGGACGCTGGGGTAGGGCCTGGGTTGCAGGTTGGGAGAGGGGAGGTGGGGAAGGCGGTGCTGGCCCCAGAACCTGCAGGGCCGCCGCCAGCTCGCCGACCGACTGGTAGCGATCGCTCGGACGGTAGCTCAACATGCGGTTAATAATTTGGGCAAAGGCCGGACTCAGGGTGGCCCAGGGCTGCCAGTTCCAGGTGAGCATCACATCGTCATAGAGGGTCTGAGGCTCTTTGCCAGTGACCAGCACCAGGGCCGTTACCGCCAGAGCGTACAGGTCACTGCTGGGGTAGGCCCGCCCTGTTTGGGTCTGCTCGTGGGGGGCATAACCCGGCTTGCCCACGGTGGTAGATTGGGTGTCAGCCTCTACCTGATGCACCCGCGTCACTATTTCTTTCACCACCCCAAAGTCAATCAACACGGGCAAATGATCCTGCCGCCGCAGAATAATATTGTCGGGGGTAATGTCGCGATGCACGATGCCTTTACCATGGAGGTGCTGCAAAACGGGCAGCAGTTGGCGAATCAGGGTAATGACCTCCGCCTCGGTAAACGCCTGACCCTGCTGCAGTCGCTGGTCAAGCAACGCCCGATAGGTGCTGCCATCGACATAATCCTGCACCAGAAACAGCCGCTGATCCTGCTCGAAGATGGCCCGAAACTGGGGCACCTGGGGGTGCTGAATCTGGTAGAGGATGGCCGCCTCCCGCTGAAAGAGCTGCCGCGACTTTTCGAGGGCATAGCCACTCGAAGTGTTGGGCATAAACTCCTTAATGGCACAGGCTTCGTTAAATCGCCCCCGGTCTTCTGCCATATAAGTGCGCCCAAACCCACCCTGGCCCAGCACGCGCAGGATGCGGTAACGGTTCTGCAAAATCGTACCAACAGCAATGGGGGGATACATCATCAAACACAATCAACTTGGCTATGGCCCGATCGCACACCGGACTATCCCCAGTCTAATCGGACTTAGTTCCAGAGAAACGCGAACTTGGCGCAAAGATGGGGTCACAGAAATGGTAGTCTCTAATTAATTACTGTGTTTCAAGTGTGGCAACTATTTAGCTCTGGCGAACTAGAGCGGGAGGAATTTGACGCATGAAACGATTGGCTGGCGTATTCGTCGCCTTGGGATTGTTACTAACTAGCTGGCTGGGCCTGGGCCTGGTGCAGCCCGTTCAGGCACTGCCTTTGAATTTGTCTATAGCCGCATCGATCGCCCCATCCCCAATTTTGGCGGCAGAGCGGAGAAACATCGTTGAAGAAAAGCTCTCAACTCGATTTGGCGAAAAAATTGACCTGAATAACTCTAACGTTCGTGCCTTTAGCAAGCTGCCTGGGATGTATCCTACCCTGGCGCGCATGATCGTCAAAAATGGGCCTTTTGACTCCGTTGACAACATTTTTGACATGCCCGGTTTGACCGAGCAGCAAAAGCAGGTACTGGAAACCCATCGCGATAAGTTTTTCGTGACTAAACCAATCGATGCCTTCGTTGAAGGGGGCGATCGCTTCAACAACGGCATCTACGGCGGCTAAACCAGTCCGTCTAGTTTAACCATTCGGATCAATCCCCCCGGCAATCCCCCAATGGCTTGTTAAGCGGGCGGATTGACCCCCATAAACCCTCAGGCAAACGCAGAGCGAATAAAGCTCTGCGTCTTTTGTTTGCCCTTGCGTGGAGAATCCGTACCCCACAGGCTGGAAATTGAACAGATGCGATAAGCTAAGTGAACTTATGGTGAGAGCCTATTCAATTCGTTCGCCAATTGCTCGCGGTAATTGACCCTGTGGCCCATTTGCTAACTTCCCAATTTGACGTGCTGGTAATTGGTGCGGGCGCAGCGGGGCTGTACGCCGCCCTCTGCCTGCCCGATCATCTCCAGGTGGGGCTGATCACTAAAGAAACCCTGTCTCGCTCGGCCAGCGACTGGGCACAGGGGGGCATTGCTGCGGCGATCGCCCCAGACGATTCTCCCCAGCTCCACGTCGAAGACACATTGAAGGCGGGGGCGGGGCTGTGCGATCGCGACGCCGTTGAGCTGGTAGCCCGCCGCGCCAGCGATTGTATCCACTCCCTGGTAGACATGGGAGTCGCCTTCGACCGCCACGGGGGGCAACTGGCCCTTACCCTGGAGGCGGCCCATTCTCGCCACCGGGTTCTCCATGCCGCCGACACCACCGGGCGAGCCATTGTCAACCAGCTCATTGCCCAGGTACTTCAGCGCAAAAACATTACGCCCATTGAGCAGGCCCTGGTTCTGGATCTCTGGCTCACCTCAGATCGACAGCGCTGTCGGGGCGTTTGCCTGCTGCACGGGCAGGCGGTACAGTGGCTGGCGACCCAGGCCGTGATCCTGGCGACGGGGGGCGGCGGCCAGGTCTATGCCCAGACGACCAATCCGGCGGTAAGTACGGGGGATGGGGTGGCGATCGCCTGGCGCGCCGGAGCCATCCTGCGGGATCTGGAGTTTGTACAGTTTCACCCCACGGCCCTCACCGTTGCCGATGCGCCCCGATTTTTGATCAGCGAGGCCGTGCGGGGCGAGGGTGCCCACCTGGTGGATGGGCAGGGCCGCCGATTTGCGTTTGACTATCACCCCGCTGGCGAGCTGGCTCCCCGTGACGTAGTCAGCCGCGCCATTTACCACCATCTGCAGGATCATCCGACCGATGATCCCACGCCCCACGTCTGGCTCGACCTGCGCCCCATTTCTGCCGAGCGGGTGCGGCACCGCTTTCCCAACATTATTCAGGTCTGCCAGGACTGGGGCATTGATGTTTTCCAGTCGCCCATCCCCGTTGCCCCCGCCGCCCACTACTGGATGGGGGGGATCGCCACAGATTTGCAGAGCCGCACCTCCATCACCGGACTCTACGCGGTTGGGGAAACCGCCAATACGGGGGTGCATGGGGCCAACCGTCTGGCCAGCAACTCCCTTCTGGAATGCCTGGTGTTTGGCAGCCAGCTAGCCCAACTGGAGTGGCCGTTACGGGAGGCATCAGCCCCAGGGATCGCCCCTTCCCCCAGTCCACCAGGAGCCACTGGCCAAAGCTGGGCCGCAAACCAGCCCCAATTCGCCCTGATTCACCACCTGCGCCAGGAGATCCCCAGGCTAATGTGGCGCAGTGCCGGTATCTCCCGCCATCAGGCAGCCCTGGAAGAGGCGATCGCCCAGTTGACCGAATGGCGCACGGATTTTACCCGGCTGCCGCTCACCCAGTCTTTAAGTGCCCTCACCCCCGACGGAGGAGAAGGAGTCATACCAGTGGAGCCGCCGGACAGCCCCGACTCAATGCACGGGGCAATCCGGATCTGGAGCGAAACCCGCAATCTGCTGGACATTGCCTTCCTGATCTTGAAAAGCGCCGCTTTTCGTCAGGAAAGCCGGGGCGGCCACTTCCGTAGCGACTTTCCCGCTGCCGAACCGCACTGGCAGGTGCACACTCTGGTGCAGCACGGGAAAATTTTTACGTCAAAACCCGTGGGGTAGGCCCACGGGTCTTCTGCCTGGGGTTACCGGCGAAAAGCTAGCGGGTGCCCGATCCCTGGCTATAGTCAGGGCCACCATTATTGGGGGGCACATATCCCCCATCGGATGCAAACTCGGTTAAACCAGCCAACTTGTGCACACTGCTAACCGGCCCCTGAAGCGCGGCGCTGGCCTTGGCGGCGGGTGGATGGGTGACAGGGGCACTGCTGGCGGCAAACTGGGCGATCGCCATCGTTCCCAGGCCGACCACCTGGAGAACCGAACAACCAACTATCAGACCGACAAACCTAAGATGTGGACTCATGATGCATCCTCTGAGCTAAGAACTGAGAAAGGGTTACCTTGCAATGGAGCGAGTGAACCGAGCAAAACGGAGGAACGCAATCGCTGAGAACGGTTGGGGCTACGGAAAAAGAGCAGGGGATAATTCTAAAGCCGAGCAATGTATCTTGTAGGGCTACACTACTTAATAAAATCGCTAAGATCCTTCAAAACCCTTATTGAGCGAATCATTTTGTCACAGACACTTTCCGGAAACCCCTACCCTCAAGCGATATGACTGTAGAAATACGGAGTAAACCATACCAAACACTACATCTACGGACGGCGCTATCAGGACTGGGGGAGCAAATCATCCGTATACTTACTAAAATACTCGAACTTTTCGAATAAAGGAATATGCCATGACAAAGATTAAAATTTCATAAAACTCCCGAAATTGCGCTGATTACCCCTTGACCGTCAAGCCCGATTTTGCAAGGCCCAATTTCTAAGAACAATAAGCAAGTAGGTCGGCACAATTAAGTTCGTGTTAGAAAACCGGGGGAGCGCCCCGTTTTCTAACCTTCGTTTTTCAATGCAGTACTATAGCCCTACGGGCTAAGGTTTGAGTGTGGAACCCCCACGACGCAGGGGTTCCACACCTCTTGAATGTCCTAACGCGAAAGCGTAACGCCATACTTAGGTGGTCATCAGTAAACGTCGCTATAGCGAGGTGCGCTCTCCACCGGGGGCGCACACCCCCACAAGATGTAATTAATTGTGATTGAGCACTTATGCTGCAAGCCGTTCGAACCTTCTGGCAAGCCCTGACACTGGAGCATCTCACGCCGTTTCAGTGGGCTGCTTCGAGCACGATCCATCAGTCCCTGGGGCTGCTGCGCAATTGGCGACGGGACAGCGTGCTACTGTACCGAGCTGAAGCCCTGGGCGCAGTGCTGATTGCGGTGCTGTTTGCCGTTGCGCCGTTTGTATCGACCACCCTGATTGGGGTGCTCTTGCTGGCCGTTGCTGGGTTTTGGGGTTTGCTGGCCCTCTCCGATAAGGCTGGAGAATCGCTCACCCCGATCCACTTCCCGGTTCTGCTCTACTGGGCGATCGCCACCATTGCCACCGCCTTTTCCCCAGTGCGGGCCGCGGCCACCGATGGCTGGATTAAGCTCACCCTCTATTTAATTGCCTTTGCCCTGATGGCGCGGGTGTTGCGATCGCCCCGGCTGCGATCGCTAATCATTGCCGTGTACCTGCACGTCGCCCTCCTGGTGAGCGTCGTAGGATTACGGCAGTGGTTTTTCGGGGCCGATGCCCTGGCCACCTGGGTGGATCCCGAATCCTCCCTGGCGGGCACCACGCGGGTATACAGCTACCTGGGTAACCCCAATTTGCTGGCCAGCTACCTGATTCCGGCGGCGATTTTAAGTGGGGCGGCAGTCTTCACCTGGCGGGGCTGGCTCCCCAAACTCCTGGCCCTGACCATGGCGTTAGTCAACTCGGCCTGCCTGATCCTCACCTTCAGCCGGGGGGGCTGGATTGGCTTTGTGGTAGGTGGCGGTGTCTTTCTGCTGCTGCTGGTTCACTGGGGGAGCGTGCGCCTGCCCCGGTTCTGGCGCATCTGGACGCTGCCCAGCGTATTTGGCGGTACGGTGGCCCTGCTCACCCTGGCGGTTCTGACGGTGGAGCCGCTCTACAGTCGGGTGGCCAGCATTTTTGCAGGCCGTGAAGACAGCAGCAACAACTTCCGCATCAACGTCTGGATGGCCGTGCTGGACATGATCCAGGCCCGTCCGGTGCTGGGCATTGGCCCCGGTAATGACGCCTTCAACCAGGTCTATCCTTTCTACCAGGAGCCGGGCTACACCGCCCTGAGCGCCTACTCCGTGCTGCTGGAAATTATGGTGGAAACCGGCGCGGTGGGCCTGATTTGCTTCCTCTGGCTTCTATTAGTGACCTTTAACCAGGGCTGGAGGCACCTGCAGCGCCTGCGATCGCGCCAGGATCCTCAGGGGTTTTGGCTTATGGGGGCGATCGCCATCATGGTGGGGATGCTGGCCCACGGGCTGGTGGACACCGTGTGGTATCGCCCCCAGGTGAGTACCCTCTGGTGGTTCATGCTGGCACTGGTGGCCAGTTATGTCCAAACCTCTGCTCAACCCCCTGGCCAGCAATTAGAGGACCCATCGTCCTACAGGAACCATCCGGATCCCCCCTGGGGATAGGAGAAAAATTGGGTTAAACAGTTTTTAAGCAACAACATGGGCATCTTCAGGGCTGATCTTTCCAGGGGTTTGCAGAGGTTTGCAAAGGTGGGTGGCCGCTGTCCGCAGGCGGTGGGTTTACTGGGGGCGATCGCTCTCTCCCTAATCGCCTGCAGCACAGTCGAGCCAGAACCCAGCACGCCACCGCCCACGCTACAGCCTTTGGGCGCAGATCAGGAACCCCGGCGGCTGGTGTGGGAGCGCTACAGCGACATTCACACCCTCGATCCTCACCGCACCACCGATATATTCTCCTGGCAGGTGTTCGATCAAATCTATGACACCCTGCTGGCCTTTGACCAGGAGGGCCAGTTGGTGCCCCACCTGGCGCGGGAGTGGCGGGTGAGCGAGGATGGGCTGGCGGTCACTTTCTGGCTCAATGAAGATATTCGCTGCCATGACGGTACTCCATTTGATGCCGAAGATGTCAAGTTTACGGCGGATCGGGCCATGAATGAAGACAATCCCAGCCTGACGCGGCCCAACTGGGGTACCCTGACCGCCATCGAAGTGGTCGACCCCCTCACCGTCACCTTTCGCTTCTCTGAACCATTTAGTGCCTTTTTGCCTTTCATGGCTGACCCCTTTGCCAGCATGATCTGCAACAGCGCTGTTGACCTGGGAGCCAGCTTTGGGAACCAGTTTGCCGTCGGCACCGGCCCCTGGGAAGTGGTGCAGTGGCGGCGGGAAGATGAGCTGGTGCTGGCCCGCAATCCCCACTATGTAAACTATGGCCGTCCGGTAAAAAACCCCGGGCCTCCTTATCTAGATCAGCTGGTGATTCGCCCCACGGCCCGTGCCGCCGATCGTCTGGAAAGCCTTCAAGCGGGCACCGCCACCCTGATCACCGACCCGCCCCTGGAGAAGATTGATCGCCTTCAGGAAGACGCCCGTCTGCGGCTGACGATCGCCGATAATACCGGCCAGAGCATTTTCTTCCAGTTCAATATGGCCCGTCCACCGTTTAACGACATTCGTGCCCGGCAGGCCGTAGCCCATGCCATCCAGCCCGATGTGGCCCTGCAGCAGGTGTTTGGCAATCTGGTGCAGCGGGAGCGGTGCCCCGTCGCGCGCGGGGTGCTGGGAAATGACCAGGACTTTTGCGATCGCCTCAGCTACACCCACAACCCCGATCAGGCCAGGGCGCTTCTGGCGGAATTGGGCTACGGCCCGGAAAATCCCCTGGAAGTGACCCTGTTCACCTGGATGGGCGATCGCCGGGAAGCACTGGTCACCGTCTTTCAGGAACAGCTAGCCGGGGTGGGTATCCAGGTCAACGTCGAAATGATGGATATCAGCGCCCTGAATGAGCGCGTCAAGCAGGAAAACCAATCCGACAGCGGACCCGGCACCTTCGACCTGATGGGCTGGGCCTGGTACGACCCCGACATTCTCTATGCCCTCTGGCACTCACCGGGGGCCTACGGTGGCTACCAGTCTCCTGAACTGGATGCCCTGCTTGCGGCCACCCGCACCACCACCGCCCCGGAGGCGCGACTGCAGGCCGTGCAGGCGGTACAGGCTTACCTGCTGGAAAATGCCGTGGTCGTACCCATCTACACGCCAGGCTGGCTATGGGTATATGCGTCGTCAGCGAACCTGAACGGCCTGACCCTTGCGCCCTTTAACCGGCCCCAGTTTAATGATGTGCAGCTCACGCAGGTGGTCTCCGTCGAAGCTGCTAGCTCACAACCCGCATCCCCCTAGCTGACAGGCTTTGCGACTTTTTCCAGGTGGGCCAGCCGCTCTTCGATGGCGGCCAGCCGCTCATAGCAGGGTCTCATCCCCAAATAGGTTTCCAGTGCGGCAATCACCACCTCAGACTTGGACTGTCCGGTTTCGCGCATCCGAGCAGCGATCGCGTCCTCCAGTTCAGGAGAAATTCTAGCCCCGATAAATGGATTTGCCATATTGTCAGGTAGCCCTAGCTGGACGAAAAGCCATAGCGACACGCGTCAACGTCGGCCAGCACGACGATCGTACCAACAGGACGTCAAGCGGGTTGCTTGAACCACAGTTGGACAAATCATATCAAGTCGGCTTCTCTGTTACCGGGACTGTGACAGCAACTTAACAAGGAGACCGGAGAGTAGGAAATTTTCCGTAACAATTCTATTATTCTTTAGGGAGCGTAGTGACCAGCAAAACCCTGGCCAATCGTTCTTATTGGGCAAATCTTGGTTAAATAGGCTGATCTTGTCGTTATCGTTTGTTATCATGCTTGTGATGAAGTGTAACAAAACATTTCGGCTTGTTTGCACCAGTGCTGGTTCGCATCGACAAGCTCCGTCCCAACGTTTTCAGCATTTTGTTCCCATTGTGGTGCTCTGTTTACCATCAAAAACTCTCTAATAAAAGTTGCCGCAAAAATTTGGCATCCGTTCTGCTGCGCAAGCGGGTTGCTAAATGGTCAAGCAAGGAGTGCAAAGACAATTGACTATTGACAAACGCAAGATTTTAGTGGTCGACGACGAGACCGCCATTCGTCAAATCCTCGCGACCAGGCTGTCCATGGGGGGCTATGAGGTGGTGGTTGCCGCCAATGGGGAAGAAGCCCTGCAGGCATTTTCCCAGGAGGATCCAGACCTGGTGGTGCTTGACATTATGATGCCCAAGCTGGACGGGCTGGCCGTTTGTCGAGAAATTCGCAAAACCTCCGACGTGCCCATTATCATGCTGACCGCCCTGGGGGAAATTGCCGATCGCATTACCGGACTGGAGATGGGGGCCGATGACTATCTGGCCAAGCCCTTTTCGCCCAAAGAGCTGGAGGCCCGTATCAAAGCCATCCTGCGCCGTACCGAACAGCCTCAGGGCCTAAAGCCATCCCTGGATACGGAAGGGGCGGGAGTCATCCAGCTCAGTTCCCTGCGAATCGAGTTAAACAAGCGGCAGGTTTATTCCAACGGCAATCGCGTCCGCCTGACAGGCATTGAATTTGACCTACTGCAACTGCTGGCGACCCGCTCAGGCGAGTCAGTTCCCCGGGCAGAAATTCTCCACGAAGTTTGGGGCTATACCCCCAGCCGCCACAGTGATCTACGGGTTGTAGATGTGCACATTTCCCGCCTGCGGGCCAAGCTGGAGGACGACCCAAGCAATCCTGAATTTATCCACACCGACCGGGGTAAGGGATATTTTTTCCCCCGCGTGATGCCATCATCGGAGTCAATTGGCGCGTAAAACGGATGCACGACTAGGTGGGGATGAGTTCGCCTGGGCGCAATCTAGCCCACTTGCCCATTTCCTCGGTGTAGCTGTCGCAGCCCACCACGTCATACTCGAAGCCAAAGTCATCCTTTTGCACGATGCGATCGCCCTCCACGACCACAGTCGGCGGTTTGATGTTGGCATTAATGGTGGGGCTGACAGGTTCAAAGTCGGGCGTATCGGTCAAATGGGGCTGCTGGTGATTGGCCTCAACCGCGTGATAAGTGATACAGCGATCGACGTAATGGCAGTTAATGCAAATACACATGCCTATAACTCTCTATCACAGTTGCTTTAAGCTTGTTCGCTATTGTAGCGCTATTACATTCCTCTGAAATTGGGTGTTCAAGTCTTCCATGGGAAACGTGACTTCGGGCTTATTCACTTCTGCATACCGTCCATAGCCCAGATCCTGCAAAGCCTTCTTCAAATCTGCCCCGGTTTTCCCAGCCGCCTTCAAAGTTCCTGGATGGACTTCGAGAATCAACCTGGGTTTGAGTGTCGTAAGCATTGCCTGCGCCCCAGCGAGAAACGCCAGCTCGCTCCCTTCAATGTCGAGCTTGACCACAACCTGCCCCGGCAGGCTGCGCCAATCCAGCAGGGTGTCAAACTTGCGGATGGCCACCGGGAGGGTGGCGTGCGCCTGGACAGCGGAGTGGTCTGAATAAATTCCAGCCGCGCCTGAACTGCCCTGGGGAACCAGCAGTTCAATTTCGCCATCGAATGCGCCAACCGCCACCGGGTATACCTGAAAGCGGCCCAGGGCATTCAGGGCAAGGGATTTTTCGACGGCTCGGGCAAGGCGCGGCTGTGGCTCGATGGCAGTTACGGAACCCCGACTGCCCACTAATTTGCTGGCAACAATGGAAAAACTACCGTGGTTGGCTCCCACATCAATAAAGCTATCTCCCTCTGAGAGCAAATATTCCAGTACCTTAACATCCGAGTCGTCACGGCTCAGCTCATTGACCACCTGCAGGCAGCGGGGGTCAAACGGGTCTAAAAACGCCTCGTATTTTTTTAAGGAAAATTTTAGGTAGCCCTGGGGTGAAAGGCGGTACTGCACCTGGGAGAGCAGCTTAAATAGCAGCCTGCCGCCCCTCAGCTGATTTTCCACAGTCAGGGAAAAGTACAGATAACAATAGGCGCGAAAGAGTTGATAAAGGGGAGGCAACTGCTGACCCAGCGGTGTTTGAAACACCCACTCCAGGGTGGTGCGGTGATACAGCCAGTCATCAGGGTGCAGGGTTGGGGCGATCGCCCCAGAGATATTCCCTGCTTCGGCCAGGGCATCGAGGGAGGGTTGGCGATCGTTTGATTGTAAAGTCATCGGCGGCTCCGCAAGCAACGTTTCTAGGAAAGCTTACAAAGGCTGCTAGCGCAAGAAGCTCGCTGATCGCGTTAGTTCCGCTAAACCAATTGGCTGAGATTGAGTAGAAATAGGGATGGCTGATCGTCCCCCAGAACGGCGATCGCACTCACGCAGCGGAGGTTTCCCCCGGATGAATAGGCCGCCGGTAAAGGCGCAAAGGCCGACTCCGGCACCCGACGAAGCACAGGTTGAGAAGGGAGGGGGATACCCACCAACTCCCCCTGCCGGTTTTGGACAACGAGCAGGTACCTCTGGGAAGACTCAGAAACTTGAGTTTCACCCAAAGAGGTCTCCAGGGGCGGAATCTCCGCCTGCTGAATTGAGCGATTCATCTGGGCTGCGGGCAACCGGGCTGGGGCCGGGGGAGCAGGCATTTGACGGGGGAGCAGGCCAGGGCCAGAGCGATCGCCAAAGATGCGGTATTGCACGTCAATGACGGGAATTTCCTGGTTTTCAAAGTGGGTCAACCCCGTGCTGCCATTGCCAGAAGCACCATAGACCGGTCCCATCAAGGTGAGCTTGCGCACCAGTCGGATGGGTAGGGCAAACCACTCTTGCTGAATTTGAAAGGTAATGAGTTTCTGAATGGCCTGAGTTTGGCGTTTCTCAAATCGCTTTGACGTAAAGATAGTCATAGTTCAACTTGCTGGGGGATTGCAGCGATGGGCTACTGGGTAACTGACGTGACGAGGGCCAAACCAATGAGCTTTTCCAGGGTTTGCAGAAGCGCTCGTTCATTGTAGGGTTTGGAGAAATAAGCAGACGCCCCCAAACTCATGGCCAGCTGGCGGTGTTTGCTGCCACTGCGCGACGTCAGCATGATGATGGGGAGTGGCTCAAACTCAGGCAAAGCTTTACACTTGGCAAGAAAGCCGTAGCCATCCAGGCGGGGCATTTCAATATCGCAAACAATGGCTTGCACATCCAACCCTTCTGTGAGCTTGTCGAAGGCATCCTGCCCATCTTTAGCCTGGACAACGCGATATCCCGCCTTTTCCAGGGTTAAGGCCAGGAGGCGACGGACGTTGATCGAATCATCGACCACCATCAGAGTGGGTTTACGCTCTGGAGAGGGTGGTAGGGCGGGTTCCTGGCTGGCGGATAGCTGGGGATGAAAAGGGCGATCGCCATTCACCTTGCGGGCGTCTAACCCACCCTCTGATCGCTCATAGCTGGCAATCCAGTGGAGCAACTCAGGGACATTCACCAGAGGCACCACCCGGCCATCCCCCAGAATGGTGCAGTTGGTGAATCCCGGCGGCAAAGGTAAATCTCCTTCAACCTTACGGATAGCGACCTCCTGCTCACCCCAGCAGCGATCCACCTGTAGCCCAATGCGCTGGCCGTTGTGGGTCACCAGAAGCACCGTTGGCGCATCAATTTTGGGGGGTGTTTCCAGGCTTTCCATCTGGTAGGTACCGTTGAACTTGAGGCAGCGGGAAAGCCGCACCAACTGCACCATCTCGCCGTGCCAGTCAAAGGTTTCACTCCCCAACATCGCCACAATTCGCTCCAGTTGGAGGGGGATCATCTCCTCAATCACATCAATGGGAAAGGCCAGCAGCAAATGGTTACTTTCCGTAAGCAGCACCCGGGCAACGGAAAGGGTGAAGGGAACGGAAATCGTAAACGTGGTGCCCTGTCCCACCTGGGTATCAACTTTGATTTCTCCCCGAATTTGCTTCAGCCTGTTACGCACAATGTCCATACCAATGCCCCGCCCGGAAAGGGAAGTGACCTTATCCGCCGTACTGAATCCCGGTTCAAAGATCAGGGAAAGCAGCTCATCGTCACTGGCCACCGACAGGAGGGAATCATCCAGGCCCATTTGCAGGGCGCGCGATCGCACCTTATCCAGCGAAATGCCCTGCCCATCATCGCTGATGATAATCACCGTGCGGTTACTGCGATGGAAGGCGCGAATCTCGATCAGCCCTTCCTGGGGTTTGCCCCGAGCCTGACGGGTTTGCACATCTTCAATGCCGTGATCAAAGGCATTGCGGATAATTTGCAGCAGAGGTTCATTCAGGGCTTCCAAAATGTTGCGGTCCACCAACGTACCGCCGCCGTAGGTGCGCAGTTTCACCGGTTTGTTGTATTGCAGTGAGAGTTCCCGCAGGGCTTTCGGGAAACGGTCCAGGACATCTGCCAGGGGCCGCATCCGCAGTTGGGTCAGGCTGGCCTGTAGCTGTTTGGTGGTTTTGTTTAAATCCCGCGTAGTTTGATTAGTCTCCTCCAGCTCCAGGTTGATATCGCTGGTCACCTCTTGAATCTGCACCACAGTTTCCATAACTTCTTGAAACATTAAGTGCAAACTGCTGTAGCGATCCATCTCCAGGCTGTCAAAGGTGTTTAAGTGGGGGTTGACTGGAAAGCCAGCATTGGGGATACCGGCGTTTGCCTGGTGGGAAAGCTGCAGCTGAGCATCTTGCCGCATCTCGGTGCTGGGTAGCTGCAA
Organism: Synechococcales cyanobacterium; assembly: GCA_035285585.1. GTDB lineage: Bacteria > Cyanobacteriota > Cyanobacteriia > CAKZMO01 > CAKZMO01 > JAYKGU01. The sequence goes on along the minus strand of JAYKGU010000079.1, from coordinate 34,220 downwards.
GTTTGATTCCGTCTGGGTGGCAACCTTGTCATACACCGTCCGCAACTCGGTGTTGGCCTGATTCAAAGTCTGTACCCGCTGGGTCAGGGATTGAATCAGGTCGCGCAGAGCCTTGACTTCCAGGTTGAGCCGATTGCGCTCAATTACCAGTTCCCCAAAGAGATCGCTGAGCTGATTGAGCTGTTTAGTGGGAACGCGCACCGTACTTTCAACCGTTGCCGAGGCGGAAACCACCGTTGGCTCTTCAATATTTTGAAAGCTTTGCCTTGAGGGCTGTTGAGTCGGTTGAAAACGTTGGGGATTTTCTTCAATGGGTAGCGTTTCTAATACCGCTGGCGGCGCGGCACCAGCGTCGGTGGGCAAATTGGGAAATAAATGATCAAGCCTTAGATGGGTATCAAGGTTAGGGCCAGGTTCGCTATCAACATTGATATCGATAGCAACGTCAATTTCAACACCAGCATTAACACGAGCATCAACAGTAGCATCAACGTCTGCATCAAGGTCAAAATTGGCGATCGCCCTTGTCGCAACCTGGGGCCTGATTTCAGAAGGCACACCAGTGGCTATTTCAAATGCAGCTTCAAACGACTGGTCAGAAGCCACGTCAGAAAGTTCCAGGGTGGTGGGCAGGTCATTAAAACGATGGGCCAGCACCAGGGCTTGCGATCGCCGCCACGCCTGTTGGGCCAGATGGGCAATTTCCTCCCCCCGATGGGGATGGGTCTGAAACGCCACCCCAATAGACGCACAAAGTGCACCAAAGGCATCGAGCTGGGCCATTTCCGCCAAACCGCCCAGCTCCTGAGCCAGAATCTCCACCTCTTCCCGCAAGCAGGGGCCACTGGTTTTCAGCACCGACTCCAGCCGTTGAAGACAGCCCTCCACCTCGGTTTGAAAAAGCATCACGACAATGTCTTGATCTTCCTCCATCATCAGGATGGAGTTGGCGTCTTCTGGCTGTGGCTCACCGATGTGCTGGCGGATTTGCTCAAAGATGGGGAGGGCTTGCGATCGCAGCCACTGGGGCGGGATGGCCTTTCCCTGGCGATTCTGGCTGATAACGCTGTAGAGGCAATCAACTGCGGATAGCAGCAAATGCTCCACCTCTGCGTTGATCACCAGGGAGTCCCTTTGCAGTTTCAGAACCTTGAGCGCATCCTCCAGCCGATGGGCCAGATCACTCAGGGCCGAAAACCCCATGACCGATGCCCCCCCCTTCACCGAATGGGCCGCCCGCAAGGCTTCATTGACTTTTTGGGGATCGACGCGATTGTCGGCGATTCCTAACAAAGCAGCATCAATGTCGCTCAGGTAGTCTTGAGCTTCGTCGAGAAACTGCAGACGAATTTCCAGTTCCTTAGCATCTGACATGGGTTTTAAGAGCTTAAGCACAATTAATTACAACTTGGGGGTGTGCGCCCCCGCTGGGGGCGCACACCCCCAAGAAAATAATTTTGTTCAACGACTCAGTGGCTAGATCCAATCTTCTGAATGCTCTCGCTCAGCCCCAACTTTGAAGGTTCCCACCGATGCCCGAAGCTGTTGGGCAATGCCCACCGTCTCTTGCAACGCTTGCGATACCTGGCGGGAAGAGTTGGACGTGCGCTCTGAAACCTGGGCAAATTCTCGCATCAGCCTGGAAACCGCCGATGACGTTTGCGCCTGGGAAACCGTTGCTTCCGAAATCGACCGCACCAGTTCATCAATCTGGCGCGAAACCTCCAGAATTTGGGTCAGGTTTTGTTTGGCATCCTCCACGCGGTGGGTGCCTTCTACCACCTGGGCGGTACTGTTCTCCATGGCTTCTACCACCTGGGTAGTTTCTCGCTGAATTGCTTCAACAATTTGCTCAATTTCCTTCGTAGCCGCTGCTGATCGCGCCGCCAGTTCGCCCACTTCCTCAGCAACCACCGCAAAGCCTTCCCCTTCTTCCCCAGCACGGGCCGCCTCAATCCCCGCGTTGATGGCCAGCATATTCGTCTGCATGGCAATCTGGTTAATAAGGGATACCACCCTGGAGATTTGCTGGGACGATTCCCCTAGCCGCTTCACTTTTTTAGTAGTTTCTCCCACCGTTTCCCGGAGAACCAGAATGTTTTGTACCGTTAGATCCATGGCAACCCCTCCCACCTCGGCGGTTTTGGAGGCGTTGCGGGCGACTTCGGCGGCCCGGTTGGCTTGTTCTGCCACGAGCTGAATAGACTGGGTCATCTGCTCAACCGAATCCAGCATGCGGGTGGTTTCCTCCGCCTGCTGCAGGGCTTCATCCGCCAGCAGCCGCATCGCACCTTCGTTTTCCCCCAGGGAGCTGTTCACCTGAATGGCGGATTGTTTCACCTGGGTAACCACCTGCCGCAGGTTTTCAATGATGGAGTTGAAGAAGTCTGCCACCGTGCCAATTTCCCCAGCGGTAACGTCGGCCCGTACCGTGAGGTCTCCACGGGCCGCATCTTCCACATCTCCCAGCAGTTCGACTAACTGCATTTGCAGCGTTTCTTTTTGCTGGCGCTGTTCTTCCGCCAGGGCACGGGCTTGGTCTGCCGCCAGCTCTTTCTGGCTCAACAGGTCGCAGCGTTCCAGCGCCAGTCCAATCTGGGTGGCAATCTGGGCAAAGAAACCCGTTTCCAGTTTGCCCCAGCGGCGGGGGCTGGAGCATTGGTGGGCAATCAACAAACCAACCAACTGTTCCCCTTGTTTAATGGGGGCAATCAGGCTGGCTTTGACGGCAAAGCGGCTTTGCTGCTCAACATAGCACTGACTTAAGTCCGCTTCATCAATATTGGCAATGGCCTGTACCCGGCCCCGCTTATATTTGTCGGCATAGCCTTTTTCAAAGCAAGGATCATGAATTTTGCTGCCCAGGGTGCGGGGCCAGCGATCGCCCACAGATTCCACCATCACGGTACCAGACCAGTCCTCATGGAACTGAAATGCCAGGACGCGATCGGCCTGGAGTGCCCGACGGATGCGGGCCACCGGCAGTTGGTTGAGAATATCCGCCGCAGTTTCAGTCTGGGTAATTTGCAGGGTGATGTCCCGCAGAATTTGCGATCGCTCCGTTTCTGCCATTTGCGCCTGCAGCAGGCTTTTCACCCGGTTCACCAGGTTGTTGAAACTGGTGGCCAGCGTCTGGGTTTCGGTGGTGCCCTCCACAGAGGCCAGCACATTAAGGTCACCCGCTGCCACCTGGTTGGCGCTACCTGTCAGGCGGGCGAGGGGCTGAGAAAGTTGACGGGCCAACTGCACAATCAGGGTGGAGGATACTGCGGCGATCGCCACACAGGCTCCCCCAAACAGCAGGGCAATGTTGCGGCTGGCGGCCTGAATTTCGCCCTGTTCGACTGATGCCACAGCAATCCAGGGGGTGTTGGCAATGTCGGTGAGCACATATTCCCGTCCCTGAACAGCCACACGGGAAACCAGACCAAAGTGCGTATCATTCCCCCCCGCTCCAGGGTTAGCGTGGCCCCCGGTGTGCTCATGTTCAATCACTTCGACCGGGAAGTCGGCCCGCTCAGCCACCTCCTGCAAATTCCCCGATTGCCCATTCATCAGCTCACTGATCTGAAGTACTCGCTGCGCGATGACTTCATTCAACGGCTCAATCTGGTCAGTCACCAGCCCGTTCTGGTTCAGCACCGCGATGGGAGCAATCTGCCCGTCATCATCGAAGGCAATAATCTGAAGTTCCTTGGATTGAAACGTTCTCGCCGACAGTTCAACCACTTCCAGCACTTGCTGAAAATATTCTGCTGATACAAACGAGTTAATTAATCCCAGAAATTCTCCATTAGAGAGATCATAAATGGGTCGAACAACGTCAAACCCCGCCACGCCAGCAGAGTCGTCAAAGGTATAGCTCAGTGACGAGGGTTCATTGGCCTGGCCCCGCTGCCACCACTCTTCGTCTGACTGCACAAAGTCGGAAGTTGGGTTGCTGGAGGCGACCACAAAGCCATGCTGGTCGGTGAAGTAAATTTCGGCCAGCCCAGAGGTGTCCCTGGTTTGCTCCATATAACGACTCAGCGTTGAATTTGGCCAGAGCTGCTTGGTACTGGCAAAGCGCTGCTCTAGCTGATCAATGGGTAAACTATCTAGCTCCTCAGAAATCACAAATTCCCCGGCATCTTTTGCCCCTTCAATCACCAGAGGGTTGATGGCAACCAGATCGGGGAATCGTTTGGCATCTTCCACCAGCGCACTGGTCAGGTCACTGGCGCTACCTGCCTGCTGTTCTAGGAGGTCAAGCGCCTGCTGAGTCGTACGGACGGAAGAGAGAATATAGCCAACCATCCCCACCACGACCACCGGCAGAACCACCCCCGGAACCAGGCGGGTCACCAATTGCTGACGCAGGGGTTGGGCTGTCGATGATTTTGAACCAAATTTTAACCAGGGAAGGGCGATCGCCCCCCGCTCGGCAGCTTCGGTGGGTGCTGGCGGATTGGGCGGTGCCTGGGTATAGCTGTTGCCGTTGGCACCAGTAAAGGGATGGCCCGGAGCGCGATCGGGCGATTCAAAATCATAGGTGGAAAGCCCTGGCACAGACGGTACCGTCTGATCAAAGCTGCTATCTGGCTCATAACGATACGCAGAAAATCCTGAGGGCGGCGGTGGCGGCAATGCCCGTGCGCGTCTTTGCTCATCGCCATTATTTGCTAACTTTTTTTGATTAACCATACCGGGGATTTTAGGAACTATAGGAACTTACAACGCGATCGTTTTAGCAGGGAATGTTTGAAAAGTCTTGCTTGCAGGTACATAGCCAGACATGAGGCTAGTGGGGTGCGCCCCACCATAGCGTCGTTTACTTATGGCCACCTACTTGTCACCCTAGTGCTGACGCAGTAAGGGCGATTTGATCACGGCTGCCGCATCTAGTACCAGCAGCACCGTGTTTTGTTGAAAGACACAACCTGAAAGGTAAGGGACAATACTAGTAGATAGATGGTTGAGCGACGGCTGTATTTGCGTGGGATCTAGCCAGGTAATCCCATCAACTTGATGCACCGCCAGCGCTAGCGGCATTGAATTAACCTGAACAATGATCAGGCTATACTGCTGCACCGGAATACTGGGCAGGGGCAATCCCAGGAGAAGTGGCAAACTTACTACCCACAGCACACGGCTACGCCGATTCATCAGCCCCAGCATATAGGGAGCAGTATTGGGCATGGGAGTAAGCTGTCGGGTTGGCAGTGTCATTGCCTCTAAAACCTGACGCATGGTAAATACGGCCAGGGTATTGGGGCAAAGCTGAAACTTGAGAAAGCTTTCCCCTGCAATTTTTCGGCGTGAGTCAGACGCACGAGCCAGGGCCGATGGAGAGGGTTTCATGAGGTCAAATCATTACGGCCTTCACCGCACGCACAAGTTGCTCTTGAGTAAAAGGCTTAACCAGGTAGGCAGCAGCTCCCTGCCGCATGCCCCACAAACGATCGATCTGCTGACTTTTGGAGGTACAAATGACGATGGGTACCTTTTCGGTGACCGGGTGCTTTTTGAGGCTCCGGCACAGCTCAAAACCACTCATTCCCGGCATCACGATATCGGTAACAATGACGTCGGGCTTCTGCTCAATGGCGCGATCGAGGGCTTCTTTGGCATTCATGGCTCCAATGACCGTATAGCCACCTTGCCTTAGATAAAGGCTCATCAACTCCATTTCAGATAGCGTATCTTCAACGACTAAAATCGTACCCATCAACGTTACGCTCATTGCTAACTTCCTGATAATGATTAGGTAAGGAGAAACTAATTTTCAGTGCCATAAATAGGCAGCGACACGGTGGAGGCTATCCCGACGAGAGTTACCCGACCAGCTTAAATTATGGCCTCATATTTGCTACCGAAATAGTGATTAGAACAGAGCGATTTCAACCGCTTTTTTGACTAAAAAAGCTCGGTTCATACGTTTTTTCGAGGGAAAACCTCACTAGCAGGACGGATTTCAACAGGACATTATGAAATATTTCACTCTCTCTAAAACGAATTTTCAAGACAGCTTCATAAATGCCTAACCAGCATCCGCCAGTGATTTAGATTAATTTAGATGCATAAAAACTTCCTTGATTAGTTCGGCTTTGGTGAAGGGCTTTGTCAAGTAACCCGATGTTCCGATTAATTTAGCCTTCGTGCGATCGAGAAACCCGGTTTTCCCAGTTACCATAATGACGGGGGTTTTCTTGAAGTTGGAGTGTCGCCGCAGCAGAGAACAAAGCTCATAGCCGTTCAGATTTGGCATATTCACATCCAGGAGAATCAAATCGGGTTTATTGCGGATGATCTGAAGCAATGCGTTCATCGGGTCGCTAATCGTTAAAACCGAGAATGTTTTCTCGTCGAAGAAGGACTTGATTTTCCTCAAAACTGAAGGACTATCATCAATACAAACAATCACATATTTACTTTTCTTTAAGGGAGGCGTAGCTCCATACTCATGGGCAGACGAACTGGAAGGTGAATTTACAGGTTCGATTGAGGGTGAATTTTCTAACGCATTTGGCGATCGCCCTACCCCCTTTTCAGAGACAGGCGAATCAACGATGAGTGAACTTTTTGCTCCTGCTCCCATAGGTGATGGTGAAGGACGGCGGCACATCTCCAAGACCTTGCAAATATCAAGATGGCAGAATTTAGGCGATGCTCTAAACTGCGGATCTTGAACCACTTCGTAACTCCCTTCTCGCAACGTGAGAAAGGATTCGAGTACTTCATTTGCGATGCTTTCTATAAGTTTTCCGGCCTGCCGAGGTGTCATGTAGTGGCGATCAACCAGCTCGCAGATCACCTGATATTCGGCATTCTTAACAGTACTGTCTTCAAGCTCCCGAAATAGCAACTGCGCCCTTTGAAAAGACACATCCATGGGAGATGTGTTTTGCTGTAATCTTCGAAGATGGCGATGGAGCCGATCTAAAGGGGTAATTGAATTAGTGGCATAGACTAACTTAGCTTGTTCAATATAGATTGACCAAGAGGCCACTTCACTAGATACTTTGAGGCATCCATCGACGCGACGTCTAATCATTAACGCCAGCAGGCCAACAGGATGCAGTTTTTGAGATGGCTGGCTACTAATCATAGCGCTCTATCACTCACTGCCCAGCATTGAGATACCAATCAACTTTTAACGATTTGAACTGTGTAAAGTACAAATTCAGAAGTGGTGGCGCACCGCGATACCACTTTCCGTGCTTTACCAGCGGGAAAAACGCTGCCACTCAGGCAAAAAACCAAGTATAGATGCAAGCCCCAACTGTAGTTGCGTTTGACGACTGGCTCTTATTAAGTGCGTTGGAGATGCAGGCGCTAATCTAGCGACACAGGTCACTGGCGCTATTTAAGATATCTGGTGCGGCCTGACCGGCAACCCAGGATAGTTCAGACCGGACAATACAGTTCCCTGTTGAAATGTAAATCCCTCAAGGGTTTGGCTCAAAGGATAGGCAGACGATTGCACAAAGCTCTAGTTGAGTAAGTAAGGTTCCGTCACTTACTCGGAGGATCGCCATTTCTTCCCATAAGATTAGCAAGGTTGACATCTAATTGTCCAGAGCATAATATAAACTCTCGAGAGGATAAGAATTCTACGGCACTCACGCGGTGCGTAAGCCCTATAAAGAGATGCTCTATAAGGAGATTTCCAGGAAAAAATTTACTCTCGGTTGAACCGTTGGTAGAGGCGAATGGCCATTTGCCCCTGCGTCGTCCGGTAGAATCATTCTCAAAAATCTCCTAAAATTAAGGCTGGCCCACGGTGCTATCACCGGGACCAGCCTGATTCAATTCAAAACTTTACGCTGAGAGTCGCGTCAATCTAGCGGGTACCAGAAACGGAACCGCTGTAGGACTCAGAACCGTAGGGGTTAACATCGGTGAAGGTGAAGGTTTCGGTGAAGGTGTCATAACCGGTTGCATCAGCGCCAGCTTCAGCAGTTGCCAGGTTGCCATGAACGTTCACGAAACCGAAGATAGCTTTGTCATAGGTTTCGAAAACGTCAACGAAGATCTTGACTTCCTTTTTAACTTTGATGTCAGCGTTGATGTCACCACGCTTGCGGCGGCCACCACCAAGGATTTCTTCGTTAGCAGCTTCGAGGTAGTTCAGGTCAGAAATAATCATGACTTTCTCTCCATTTGTGTTTGTTGAGTGGTTCAGTCAGCTCTCTTGCTGACAATTTAATAATAACTGAACTGTTTTTCTTGAGTTGCCATTCTGGCAGAATTATCGCGATAGATTTAGATAATGAACTGGCAAGCAAAGAAAGCAATTGCATTTTTTTGGTGTAACTCCCGGCACGGCACATCCAAAAAAATTTCGTCTAACTACTTAATCACTAAAAGATCATAAAAGCCTATTGATGGAAGAGAACCTTCCGCCAATAGGCTTCTAAAAATTCCGAAATCTTAGGGTGAAGCAAGAGAAGTTTCTGGGCAAAATGGTTTGCCGAACCCTCTTACGGATTTGAGGTGGGAGCCGTTGCATCAATCCCGACCGCTGTGATATCAGGCTCGAAGACGATGACCTCAATCCGTGAGAAGTCGCCGCCCGTTGCCCGATTACGGGCACCATTTGTATTGTCAGAAAGTTGAATTCGGGCGCTCAACTTTCCTTTAGAAGCACCTACTTCTTGCTTTAGGGAGATGAGCTTTGCCTTGAAGATCTCAGGTGGCAGTTCGCCCCCGGTTATGGATAGCGATCGCTCTAAAGTTTCCACGTATTCCAGGTCAGAAATATGCATAATGGTGCTCCTTCAAAGTAGGTCAACTGGGTCATTAGTAATGCCAAAACAATAGACGTTTACCCGCTTAAGCAGTTGCCACTTTGGCAGAAACCCTGGATTCTGGATCCTGTCCAACCAGGGTTTCCCACCTTAAGTTGATACCCATTCAATAGGATTTTTTGGATGAAAGCGAACCGTCCAGTGACGATGACACATCGGTTTCCGTTCCCAGGCGAGCACTGGCATACGCCCCTGCCACAGCCCCAGAGACTGATCCATGGCGGTTGCTCCGGCCACTTGTACGGGTTGAAGTATAAGTCTTTGAATAGCTGCCTATGGCGATCGCACCCGCAGTGGCAGTCGCCCCCCCATCAAAAGTCTGAGCATTAGCAAAGGTATTAGCCAGCCGCCCACCAGCAATCTGGTCTATTTCATGACTAACTTTAGAAATAACGTCACAGTACTCCAGACTTGAGATTTCCATTGTTTGGTACCCTTTCTTCAATTACAAAGGAGCAATAAGGATATAAGCAGGCTAAAGGAGGTTAGAAAGTCTATAGGTATCCATCTAAGCCGGGAAATTCCGTTTGGATGGGGAGCCAGAATCCAGGAGCCAGAATTCAGGAGAGAGCTGACTTCTGACTCCTGAGTTCTATTCTTGGGAAAGCTTCCCGCCTTAAATTGATACCCAAAGCCTATTTTTCAAGGTCTGATACAGCATAGTCACATTGATCACTGTGTGTGTTGCCAAACTGGCATTTACAAAGTTCCTGCCAAATTGGCCACATTAATCAGCCCAGTCCTCTAGGATTAATCCATCAAATCCAAAGATGGGCTGCTCTAGTAGAGCATTCACAAAGGGGCAAATCTCCTCGCCTTCATCGTGTGTTTGCCGCACTTCAGCCAATCCTTAGCCGCAACTTATTGGTTCAGCCACTCAAGGGAGGCAATCCCAATGTTTGAGCGTCAAGACGGAACCCTGATATCGCTTCAAAGTACTTCCAGCTTTGATACTTCCAGCTCGTCGAGCAGTAGCTCCAGCTACGTCGATTCCTCTGGTGCGGGAAGTTCAAGTAGCGCCACTGCCACCTCTGCAAACGGTCAAACCAGCAGCAGCAGCGACTCGATCTTTACTCCAGGGGCCACCTCCAGTTCCGGTAGTGCCAGCGCCAGTGCCGATAGCACCACCGCCACCACCACCACCACCGTCACTACCAATCCACCAGATGCGCCAGTGGATGATGGCCTGCCACCCACCGGCCCCATCCCTGGCAGCTCCAGCAGCTCCAGTTCCTACGTCAACGGTGAAGGGGCGGGGGGTAGCAGCAGTTCAACCGCCACCGCCCCCAATGGGGATACCAGCAGCAGCTCTGACGCCAGCTTTGTGCCCGGAGGAACCTCCAGCTCCGCCAGTGCTGGGGCGATCGCCACGCCCACCAGTGCCGATACCACCGCCACCGTCACCATCGACGGCACAACACCAGCCCCTTTACCCACAGCGCTAGCGACGCAGGTAGTCGAGCCTGTAGACACTCCCATCATCACCGTCCTGCGCGGAACGGGGAATGACGATACCTTGCGGGGAACGGAAGGGGGCGATCGCATCACCAGCGGCAGCGGTCAGGACAAAATCCTGGGCGGCAGCGGCAACGATGTGGTGCGGGCGGGCCGAGGGAACGATCGCCTCTTTGGGCAGGCGGGGGACGACCTGATCAAGGCAGGCGGGGGCAACGACAAGGCCCTGGGCGGCGACGGCAACGACATCCTGCGGGGTGGGGGTGGCGATGATCGCCTGCTGGGGGGCCGGGGCGACGACGACCTCTCAGGGCAGAGCGGTGACGATGTGCTAATCGGCAATTTAGGGACAGATCGTCTCACAGGGGGCGGCGGGGCCGACACCTTCGTTTTGAAAGACGGAGTAGGGGCGATCGCTCAGGCTGACATCATCGTAGACTTTAAAGTATCCCAGGGAGACAAAATTCGGCTCCCTGGTCGGCTCCAGGCAGCCGACATTCGTCTAGCCGTGGTAAGCGGCATCAGCCCCGAAATCGATCGGGCCACCGTCATCCAGGAGAAAGGCAGCGGTCTGATCTTTGGCGTTGTCCTGAATTCGGTTGACGCATCCGGCAAAACTACCCTGGAACTGTCGATGCTGGGTCTGGAATAGTCCTCTGATTAGTACCTATCCGAAAACTCGCCAGAGTTTCTGGAAATCCAAACCCCCTCACAGTTTTTTGGATCAGTTCTTAACCGGGTCGGGTGGGCATGCCCAGCCAGCCCAACTGAGATACGACGTTTGAGAGATGGTAGTGCAGACCAATGGTGAGCTTGGAAAATGTCACAGTTGATGCTGAAAAGGTCGTTGACTTCCTGAAACGGCAGATGCAGTTTAAAGAAGTCTGTCAGCGCCTGATCTCCCAAAACCTGATTGAGCAAACGGCTCAAGAACAGGGCATTGAGGTCGAAGCCGTTGAAATTCAGGCCGAGGGCGATGCCCAGCGCCGTCAACGGCGGCTAGAAAACGCTAAAGATACCTATTCCTGGCTGGTGGATCAGATGGTGACCCCAGACCAGTGGGAGGCAGGGATTCGCGATCGCCTCCTGGCTAAAAAACTGGCCCAGCACCTGTTTGAGCATCAGGTGGAGGCCTACTTTGTCGAACATCGGCTGGAGTTTGAGCAGGTTTCCCTCTATCGCCTGGTCGTTCCCTACGAACTCCTCGCCCAAGAGCTGTTTTACCGCATTGAAGAGGGGGAAATCAGCTTCTATGAAGCGGCCCACCTGTATGACGTGGATGGGGAGCGGCGATCGCATTGTGGCTACGAAGGGCGGCCTCACCGCTGGGCCTTGTCTCCACAAATTGCCGCCATCATCTTCAGCGCCAGGGTGGGGGAAGTCATCGGCCCCATCCAGTCTGAGCAGGGCTATGACCTCCTGCGGGTAGAGGAGTTTATCGCTGCCGAACTTACAGACGACATCCGCCAGATCATCCTCAACCGCCTGTTTCAATCCTGGCTGGAGAGTGAGCTGCCCCATTTTTTGGCTCAGCACGCCCCCGTTTCTTGAATAAATCGAGCTAGGAGCGGCGGCGATCGCCCTCTCTTCCCAGCCGTACATCCTGCCAGGCGCTGCCGATGCCCTTGATGATGCCCCGACCAATCAGCCCAATGCCCCGACCCAGTACATCGGTGAGCACGTAGATGACGCCGCTGCCCAAAAACGATAGGACGGCCCGGAGCCGGGGAGAGACAGCGTCACGGAACTCCAGGGCAATGGTCACCAGGAAGGGAATGCCCGTTAGCTGATCCAGTTCCTGCCGTCGTGGGGCGTAGATGGTGGTGGTTTTGATGCCGAGACCCTGGAACACCAGAAGGCGATACTGGCTTTCAAAAATATCGATAGGCTCGGTCACCAGCCGATCTCGGCGGTATTGCCAGGCCAAATCGTTGCGAAACCGGGCGATGTCGCGGCTGGAGATCAGGCGACGGTCGTAAAAATTTTGCTTGATGGTTTCCACGTCCGCCAACCGGTTGAGCAGGGGTTGAATCACCCCGTTGGCAACCTGGATGACCAGGTTATCCAGCAGGGCCTCGGCGCGGGCGATCGCCTCTGGCGTACCCGCCGCCTGGGGCACGCCATCCACCAGCAGTGGCCCCCGAAACAGCAGGTGGAGCACCAGATCTTCGGCTGCCGGGATGCGGTCGAGAATGGCAGCCTGCACCGCTGGGGCATCCTGGCTGAGGATATTGACCACTTCCAGCTCCAGGTTTTCCACCTGCACCACGTAGTACTTGCCGAAGAAATCCGTCAGCGCCGATCGCCAGAGGTCTACCAGCAATTGCGATCGCCGTTCGGCCACCTGCTGGAGCTGAATCTGGGAGTAGCGCAGATCGTCCAGCAGGGTCACCAGCTTGCGCAGCACCAGATACAGCAGCTCCCGCTTGCGCTCTTCCTTGAGGATGTCAATTTCCAGGGGGCGATCGCTCTGATTCCGCAGGGGCGACTGTAGCTTGGTGGTCAGGGCATCCAGCAGCACCGCCTGCACCCCTGCCTCCACCAGGGAACCCTCTGGGGCTGGGGCAGACAGCGCGGTGGTGGCCCGATCGATCTGTCCGTCTGAGGATGGACGGCTGCCACCCGACCTCGGCGGGGGAGACGGAGAACCAGATCGAGCTGCGGCAGCAGGGCGGGCCGGGGAAACGGGCGATCGCCCCGTCTGCGCCTCTTCCGCAGATGTTTCTACCACCCCTGGCTCCGGAGGCAGGGAAGGGGTGGCCAGCAGCCGATTCACCACCCAGCGGGCGGCCCGCAGCTCGCGGCACTGCCCCTCCACAATGGCTCGATCCAGGGGCGGCAGGTTGGCGTAGAGCAACTGGTGGGTTAACTCGGTCAGCTTTGCGTCAATTTGGCGAATGCCCGACTGTCTTAAATCGCGGCGAAAAAAAGCCAGGACGGGGTGGCGAGGGGCGGGCTGGACATTAGACGGGACGGGGCGATCGCTTGCCTGCAGCGCCGAATCGGGCAGCGCCATCCACACCGCCTGTCCGCGCACCAGCCGCCGGATCGTGATCACCAGATCGGAGGGGCTGCCGCCTTTCGGCCCGTACCCCCGACCGCCCGCCTGCTGAACGGCAATTTGGCGAACAGGTTGGGCGATCGCGTCCAGCCCTAACACGGGTAGGGTGGGATAAGCAACGGCAATATCGCGGCAGAGGGCGAGTTCAGCCGCCAGGTCGGTTAAGGGTGGCAAGCCCAACACCACCAGATCGATGGCGGCATTCTCGGAAACGGCAGCGGCTGGCGCAGCGGCCCTTTCCTGAAGGATCTGGCGGGCGATCGCCCCATCACCGGTATCGGCAACTACCCGCAGTCCATCCTGCTGTTCTAGCCAAAGGCGCAGCCCTGACCGAAAAATGACGTCGGTGTCGCAGATCAGGATCTGAATCGGTAAATTTTCGGAGGGTGGCGAGTCGGTCATGGCGCGAGTTGGCGCAAATAAGTAGGAGGGGCGGATGCGGTGGACGACCGTACCGATAGCATACTGCGATCGCACGGTTTTGCCCACCAGGAGCCTGATCTGTTTGCTTTAACCCAGCTTCAGCACCCGCCGCAGCAGCGCCTGATCCTTCTCGTTGGGCTGGAAGCGCCCATTCTCCACATCTCGAATCCAGCTCTGGCTTTTTCCCACCTGATTGGCCAGCGCCCGCTGACTGAGCTGGAGCTGTTTGCGGGCGGTGACAATCTCCGTGCTTGATAGGGCAATCTGAGCCGTAGTGACGGTCCGCCGCTGGGTACTGCGCCGCTTTTTCGTTTTGGAGCGGGCCGGTTTGGTTTCCCAATCTTCGGGTAGCTCAAAACGCAGGATGCGGGCATTCATGATGCGCTTCCACTTGTTGCGGGGGGCGGCATCGGTTAGCCGTTGGGCCTGACTGCCGTCATTGGTCCAGAACTCTAGCGCCGCCTCCGCATCATCCGGCAGGTCGCCCAGCTTCGCCCACAGGGGCTGAATTTCCGGCGGATAGGTTTCCGGGTCGAAGACGGGTTTGAGGCCGTAGTAGTGCAGCAGCTCCAGGTCGCTTTCAAACGTATGTAGCAGCCGCTTGTGGGAGGTGCGCTGGGCGATCGCCTGGGCCAGCTTCTCCTCGCCATAGGCCACCCGCATCAGGGTTTGTACGGTAATGCGCTGCTCTTCTCCCATACGGGTTTTGAACAGCAGCCACAGCATCATGCGCGCTGCCCCTTCGCGCTGCTGCCAGTTGCTCATCACCTCCAGCAGCAGGGACTGGGGCAGATGGCCATATTGGTAAAAGGCCGTGCGCGACCAGTAGCCCTCCTGGTTAAGGAAGTAGGCGGCCCAATCCCCCGCCTGGATGCGGAACGTCAGCCCCACCAGGTGCTTACACCCGTCTTCGTCTTCCTGGAAATGGTGCTGGGTCTCGACCAGGTGCCAGATACGGCTGCGGTAGGTCGAAAATGCCTCCACCTGCCCCCGCCGCACCCAGTCGATATCCACCAGGAAGCGGCAGGGCTGCTCCACCAGCTCGCGAATCAGGGTGAGCTTTGCTAACTTATTTAGATCCTTGCGCTTGTCCAGGCCCAGGTACTGCTCAATTTGGCGATCGCTCACCACAAACTCCTCCCGCCACGGATGCTCCAGGGCCGCCGCGTGGGCCGCAAACACTAGATGCAGGCAGGCCGCCCGGATATCGAAAGAGGCGATCGCCGTCTGCGCCGGTTCCTCCATCAGCACCGGCCCATCATTGCCAACGACCGTATCTGAAACCCAGAATTTAAGTGAGGCTCGCCCCCGATTTACCTGGCGCTGATAGTAAAATCCGTGCTCGATATCCATCGCCCAGGGGAGGGACTGCCGCTGAGCTAGAATGTTGCACAATTCCCACACCACAATCGCCGAAGCAAAGGGGCTATTCTTGCCGTTGAGGAACAAATCCAGGCTGGTTGTAGGACGATCAGTCGATTTACAGCGCCCCCGTTTGGCCTGCAACAAAACTGGTGAATCGACCGGACACGACAGCACACATTGAGGTTCCGGTGCATATCCCTCACACTCGTTACATTGGGTTGGATCGATCCAATACTCGTTTCCCTGAACCTGAATCGCTCCCGTCGGGCACTGGGGCACACAAATATCACATTGAAGACACCGATTCGTAATGAAATACGGCATAGGCACTACTGGCGAAGCGGGTTGATATTGATACTGATTAAGTAGGTCGGCACAATTTAATTCGTGTTAGAAAACTGGGGAGCGCCCCAGTTTTCTAACCTTCGTTTTTCAATGCAGTTCTACTTAATAACAACGCGGGTTAAGTGTCTGGACATAAATAAAGCAAGTGGGGTGCATCCCCCGCCGCACCATAGCGACGTTTATTTATGGCTACCTACTTAACATTGATGCCGGATAATAACGGCAACCCTCCATCCAACTCAGTTGAATGTTTAACCGGCTGATCCACCACACGACGTTAAGCAAAACCATCAGCAAAAACTCAGAGCTTCTAGCCAGTTTTCGACTGACGCTAATGAAACAGGGTTTTCACGGAAAAAGGAACTTAGCAATTAACAGAGACGTGAAGCACTTGAGCTGATGCTATAGGTTGAAAATGTATCACCTGGTGAAGCGAGCGGGTGTTCAAGATGAGCAATTCGCCTGATTATTTTATTCACTTAAGGTTTCCAGAACCTGCTACAAAACCTTCACAATTCGTCTCAATTAAGTCATTTTTTCCTGGTTTTCTCCTGTAGAATTCCTGACAAATTCAGCGCCCGATTACTTTGCAACAAACCTGTAATGTTGGGTGCCAAACGAATATTGCAAGGCGTTTCGCCCAACACCCTGCTATTAGCATCTGCCTTTCCCCAGCCAACGGTCTGCCATGCTTTGGAAAGTTTTTAGCTTTGCATCTTGACAAAGATAGTTGCGATCGCCCCAAAAACCATAGAGATAATTCAATCGTTTTAGCCCTAACAATCGGCACGCCACAGGCTCTACCCACCATGGGGCGCAACGGTTGCGAAAACGCGTTATGATCCGATCAGGATTTTGTAGTAAATTTTACAGTTTAACAATCCCTTAAGCTAAGCCCCGTAAGCCCTGTAGAGGAGACGAATGGAACTGATGGAAATGGACAAAGATCGAAAGCAAACTCCGCAGCGATCGACCCCGATCGCCCGCCAAGCTGACGATTTTGATTTCGACGTGTGGGCAATGCAGGTGCGGCAAAAGATGATAGCCTGCTTGAAGAAGCGCTCGGCAGAGCAAGATTTTTAACCCGCTGCTTTTGAGTTTGTCTGAAGCTTCTCAAACAAAGCGCCCGCTGTAGCGCTCTTCAGCCCAGGGTTCGCCCCGACGGTGATAGCCGTTGCGTTCCCAAAAGCCCAGTTCCTCCCGATCCAAAAACTCCAGCCCATTAATCCATTTGGCACTCTTCCATGCATACAAATGGGGCACCACGAGGCGCATTGGGCCACCGTGCTCCGCTGGCAGGGGGTCGCCAAAGAGGGTATGGGCAAAAAAGTTTTCTTCCCGATTAAGATCGCCCAGGGCCAGGTTAGTGGTGTAGCCGCCATAACAGTGCAGCATCACCTGGGTTGCCATGGGATCAAGTTCAAGTTGGGCTATGAAGTCCGTTGCCTTAATTCCCGTCCACTGCACGTCAAGTTTTGACCAGGTGGTAACGCAGTGGAAGTCAGCGGTGAACTGGCTTTGGGGCAGGTTCATCAGGTCTGCCCAGCTAAAGGTTTGGGGTTGCACCAGGCCCCACACCTTTAATTCCCAGTCCTGGATTTCAACATTGGGGGTCTGGCCGTAGGTAAGGACGGGAAAGCCTTTGGCAAGGTGCTGACCTGGGGGGACGCGATCGCCCAGTTCAGGGCCAGGTTTCTGAAAAAACTTCATGGGATCCGAAAGCCTCCTGGTAGGAACAGGTTGAGTTTCTGCAGTTCAGGTTTTTGTGGTTCAGGCTTTTAAGCTTTAATGTAAGCTAGCATGCCAACCCCTAATCAACTTCCATCCATCGACTATCCCTGAGCACCTCGCCAAAAACCTCCAACGGAGCTTTAGATGCCAGCAGCGGCAGCGAGCTTTTGACCAGGTTCTGATTCGGATAGGTCCGATTCACTGAAGCGGGTGGGGCATTGGCCAAACCACCATAACTGACGCTAAATACAGGACCGATGAACACGCCAGCCACGTCTGCAATCTCTTCACATTCTACTGCCGACTGCCCTGCCCTGGATGCCCCAGCGTTGCTCCAACAGCTTATAGACAGGCAGTCCCTGACCCTGGAGCAAGCCGCCGCCCTGATGCAGAGCTGGCTTGCAGAAACCATGCCGCCAGCCCTTTCCGGGGCAATCCTGGCCGCCCTCCAGACCAAGGGGGTGTCGTCGGAGGAGGTGGCGGGTATGGCCCAGGTGCTCCAGAGTCAGTCCCTGGGAGGCGCGTTTGACCTCTCGCACCTGCCGACCCCCCTGATCGACACCTGCGGCACGGGAGGGGACGGGGCGTCCACGTTTAATATTTCAACGGCTGCCGCCTTTGTTGTAGCAGCCGCGGGCGTTGCGGTGGCTAAACATGGGAATCGGGCGGCTTCCAGTAAAGTCGGTTCCGCCGATGTATTAGAAGCCCTCGGTATTAACCTGAAGTCTGATCCGGCGCGGGTCACCGATGCCCTCCAGACAGCGGGCATCACGTTTCTATTTGCCCCTGGCTGGCACCCGGCCATGATGTCGGTGGTGCCCCTGCGCCGCATCCTCAAGGTGCGTACCATCTTTAATCTCCTCGGGCCATTGGTGAATCCGCTACCCGTTACCGGGCAAGTTTTAGGCGTTTTTGATCTATCCCTGGTAAACACCATTGCTGCTGCCCTGAAGCAGTTGGGGCGATCGCAGGCAATCGTGCTCCACGGTCGCGAAAAACTCGACGAAGCCGGACTAGCTGATGCAACGGACATGGCCGTTTTGGCCGATGGACAGGTGCAGTACGTTACTCTCCATCCTGAAGAACTGGGACTGACCCCAGCCCCTACCTCGGCGCTGCGGGGCGGTGGAGTAGCCGACAACGCCGCCATTCTCAAAGCCGTTCTCCAGGGTGGAGGAACTCAGGCCCAACAGGATGTGGTCGCCCTCAATGCAGCCCTGGCTCTCAAAGTCGGCAACGCAGTGACAGGCAGCACTCCCCTGGAAACCTATCGGCAGGGGGTTGAGACGGCACGTACAATCCTTAAGAGCGGTGCAGCGTGGGAAAAGGTAGAGACGTTGGTAGCTTTTCTCCGCAGCTAATTTTCAACTTAAGGATCGTGGACTTAATTCGCAATTCACGTCTGATGTGAGTTATCTCAAATCCTTGCATAGCGTGGGCTTCCAGCCTGCGGTGTGACGACGCCAGCAAGCAGGATGCTTACGCTACGGGGCATCCGGTTCCTAATTCACATTAGACGTAATTCTAATTGTCTATCCCAAAACCCCGACGAAATCTTCGGCTAGGTTCTAAGCGGAACCACGTAAAAGGACGGTGAAGCGCTGAGCACCCCACCGTCCTGCCTTAGATCAATACCCTTTTAGGAAATGCCTAAGGTGAGATGGTTTCCTGAGGCCGCTTGTCCGAATCATCTGTGGCCTTGACCACCTTTGGCTTCCGCTCGCCTGACTTGATGGGAGCCTCCACCGACGACTCTTGCTCAACCCGCATCCAGGAAGGGCGCGTCTTGTCGTAGGCCATTTGCAGGGCAGCCGCAGCGATCGTATGCGGTTCGTAATGTTCGCTGAGCTGGGCCACGATTGGCAGGAAGGAAGCAATGCGCTCACCCACCAGCACATCTTCCACCTGCTCCTGCAGCTTTCTCAGATGACGGGCCTCGATCTGAGCACGGTTCGGAATTTTGCCCCACTCCAGCTTCTGGCGAATGTGGCGCTCAATTTCCCGCAGCTTGCGTTTGTCGAGGGGATGGACCAGGGAAATGGCCACCCCTTCCTTCCCGGCCCGGCCCGTGCGCCCGATACGGTGAACGTAGCTTTCTACGCTGTCGGGTAGGTCGTAGTTAATGACGTGGGTCAGGTCATCGACGTGCAGGCCCCGTGCCGCAATGTCAGTGGCCACCACCCACCGCACCTGGCGCTGGCGGAACCGCAGCAGCAGACGCTCCCGCTGCGACTGGGTGAGATCACCGTGGTACTCATCCACGCTGTGGCCTGCCGCCTGAAGCTGGCGCGTCAATTCAGCGGCAGAGCGGCGGGTGCGCACAAAGATCAGGGCCGATTCGGGATCTTCCATTTCCAGGATGGGCTGGAGCGCTCGCGCCTTTGTCCATCCCTTGGGGATCAGGTAGGCGGTCTGGTTAATGCGCGTGGGAGCGGCTTTGGGCTGCTCAACCGTAATGTTGACGGGCGATCGCAAAAACTTGGCGGCCAGCTCGCGAATTTGAGGAGCCATCGTTGCTGAGAAGAAGGCGGTCTGGCGCTCCGCCGGAGCCTGGGAGAGAATCAGTTCCACGTCCTGGATAAAGCCCATGTTGAGCATTTCATCTGCCTCGTCCAGCACCAGCCAGTTGAGGTGGCGCAGGTCGAGATCGCCCCGATTCAGCAAATCCAGCACCCGGCCTGGCGTACCCACTACAATTTGCACGCCTTTCTGCAGGCGGCTGATCTGGCGCTCAATCATTTGCCCGCCATAAACCGAAAGCACAAATACGCGGCGATCGCTATTGAAGGTGCGGATGGCCTGGTAGACCTGTAGCGCCAGCTCTCGCGTGGGCGTCAGAATCAGGGCCTGGACATTTTTGTTATTGGGATCAACCTGCTCCAGTAGGGGCAGCGAAAACGCCGCTGTTTTGCCGGTTCCCGTTTGGGCCTGCCCGACTACGTCACGGCCTGAAAGCAAATGGGGAATGGCCTGCGCCTGGATCTCAGTTGGGGTAGTGAATTCTAGCTTTTCTAAAAGCTGGATGCGCGCCTCAGATAAGCCCAAGCTCTTGAACGATAAATTCATCGTGTCTCCTGTAGGAAAGGTTGAGTAACAGAGACACGATCGAGCGCGCCTCTCAACTGCGTGGCAGTGTTTGCGACTTGACCCTGCAAGTCATAGATGTCGGCTCCGGTAATCAGTACCGGGGCGATCGCCCCCAGGCGGGCCTGTCCTTGAACGTAAACCAGTCCGTCCACATCAGGGGCAAAGCGGGCGGAACGACCAATCAATTCTCCAGTTGCCGGATTCTCCTGCTCGATCAGCACATCGACAACCTTCCCAACCTCAGCCTGATTGAGCTTCAGGGAGATGGGCTGCTGCACTTGCATCAATTTCTCTCGTCGCCAATCCATTACGTCTTGGGGTACAGGGTTTGGCAGCGTGTAGGCAGCGGTGCCCTCTTCGGGTGAGAAGGTAAAAACTCCCACATGGTCAAATTCATGGTGCTGCACAAACCGGCAAAGATGCTCAAACTGCGCCTCGGTTTCACCTGGAAAGCCCACAATGAAAGTCGTTCTGAGCACCGCCTGGGGTAGGGCTGTTTTGATTTGCTCGATGATCTGGTCATTGACGCGCCCCTGCCACGGACGGTTCATGGCCTTTAGCACATCGGGATGGGAGTGCTGGAGGGGCAAATCTAAATAGGGCAAAACGTTGGGGGTTTCCTGGATGGCCTCAATCACCGGCGGCGTTAGCCCTGTTGGATAGGCGTAATGCATCCGAATCCAGGGAACCGGAACCTGGCCCAGTGCCCGCAGTAGTTCGGCCAGCTTTGGCTCCCCATAAAGATCCAGGCCGTAGTTCGTGGTGATTTGAGAAATGAGGACAATTTCCTGAACCCCTTCTGCCGCCAGTGCCTCCGCTTCGGTGACGATGGATTCAATGGAGCGGGATCGCTGATTGCCCCGCAGATGGGGAATGATACAGAAAGCACAGCGGTAGTTACAGCCTTCCGCCACCCGCAGGTAGGCCACCCCCTCAGTAGTCGTGCGATAGCGCGGAACGGATTCGTCGGCAATGTAGGTGGGGTTTTGGGAAACCTCTTGAACCCGCTCTCCAGACTGTGCCCGCTCCAAAACATTAACTATCTTGTGATAATCTCCGGTGCCTACAATCGCAACGGCTTCTGGTAATTCAACAAGCAGCTCCTGCTGAAAATGCTGGGCCATACAGCCCGCAATGATAATCTTTTTGTTCGCTTCGGCCAGTTCTACCAGAGCGCGAACGGACTCTTCCCGCGCTGCCTGGATGAAGCTACAGGTATTGACAATGACAAAATCTGCCAGTTCCTCGTTGCTGTCAACCTGGTAGCCCGCTTCTACCAGCAGGCCCAGCATGTGTTCGGTGTCAACCCGATTTTTTTCGCAACCCAGATGGGAAATGGCGACGGTTGGCTTTGTGCCCATAGTAGGGAAATGAGACGGCCTCAATAGATTCAAAACAGAGGTCTGATCGAAATCACATTAATCGACGTGGGTCGAAATCACATGAAGAGAAGGATTTCTGAATCCGACAAAGCTGATCCTAAAAATCTGATCAATAACTTGATCAATGATCGGTTGCGATCGCCTGACAGACAATTGGCAATTGCAACCTGACCTCGCACCACAGCCCCTTGGTTGTTGGCGTCGGCTAGTAGTGACGCCTGTTGTCTTGACTGATGCGATCGCTCGACTTCATGTGCCTGCGATGTCATCCTAACGCAAAACTGCATAACATAACTACACAATTTCAGCGCTTCCCTATAAAGATTGGATGAGGTAGGGGAAAACCGTTTGGCTTCTATCTGAACGAATCGCGATCGCCCAGCCATTTTGAGTCTCCCATTGCTGTTAAAGTAGAAGTCTGGATGCGTTGGGCACAACCAAAGCCAAACCAGTCCTGGTTTTTTCCTTTGTTTCCGCTCCCGATGCCATCGTATTGTTGATTGCAGCTAACCACCAAGTCCGAAGCGAAAGAGTCCGTGGACTTAAGTCAAATTTTTGGAACCGCAAATCCCATTATCGGTGTTGTTCACCTCCAACCGCTCCCCACATCTCCCCGGTGGGGCGGCAGCCTCAAAGCGGTCATGGATCGGGCTGAACAGGAAGCCACTGCCCTGGCCTCGGGTGGGGTCGATGGCATTATTATCGAGAATTTTTTTGATGCTCCCTTCGCGAAAACCCACGTCGATCCGGCAGTCGTTAGCGCCATGAGCTTAGTTGTGCAGCGGCTGAAGAGCCTGGTCACGCTGCCATTGGGTATCAACGTCCTCCGCAATGACGCCCATAGCGCCATGGCGATCGCCAGCTGTGTTGAGGCTCCGTTTATCCGCGTCAATGTTTTAACGGGCGTCATGGCCACCGATCAGGGCCTGATTGAAGGGGATGCCCACCTCCTGCTGCGCTATCGCCGGGAACTGGGCAGCCAGGTCAAAATTCTGGCAGATGTGTTGGTTAAGCACGCCCGCCCTTTGGGATCGCCCAACCTGACCACCGCCGTCCAGGAAACCATTGAACGGGGTCTGGCAGACGGCATCATTTTGTCGGGGTGGGCGACGGGCAGTCCCCCCTCCCAGGAAGACTTGGAGCTGGCCACCGCCGCCGCCAACGGTACCCCCGTCTTCATTGGCAGCGGAGCGACCTGGGAAAATATTCCTGACTTAATTCAGGCGGCGGATGGTGTGATTGTCTCCAGTTCCCTAAAGCGCAAAGGCCGGATTGAGAACCCCATCGATCCCATTCGGGTTAGCCAATTCGTCGAGGCTATGCGCCGCGCCCTTGCCACCAAAGGGAAACGGTCCCAGTTTTCCGCCGATGCGCTACCCACCTATTCCGAACCCTGCCCCGATTAGCGACTCAGCCACGCCGCAATTTGTCAAAATGTCTCAAAGTTGAATGAATGCGGCAGAATGGGGAAGGATATTTTCATCAAACGCGTTCAGGTAGGGTCTATGAGCCGTCGTCGCCAACAAAACACTCCCTGGCTGCACCGCAAATCCCGGTTGATTATTGGGGCGATCGCAGTCGTCGGTGCCGTCTTAACCGGCTATCTCACGGTCGTTAAATTAGCCGGAGGCGAAGCCACCTGCCCCGTCGAGGGATGCAACACCGTACTCACCAGTCCGTGGGCCTCCATCTTTGGCATTCCCCTCACAATTTTTGGCATTCTTGCCTATACCTCAATGGCTGTTCTGGCCCTTGGCCCCCTTGTCGTCAAGCCTGAGGTGAACAAAGAGCTGCGCGTCAAGCTAGAAGAATGGAGCTGGATGCTGCTGTTTATGGGGGCGCTTGCCATGACCGTGTTTAGCGGCTATCTCATGTACGTCCTGGCAACCCAACTGCAGGCAGTCTGCCCCTACTGCATTGCGTCTGCAATTTTTAGCTTGAGTTTGCTAACTGTGACCTTATTAGGCCGAAACTGGGAAGACATGGGACAGCTCGCTTTTACTGGGGTTCTGGTGGCAGTGGTAACGCTGGTGGGTACCCTGGGGGTCTACTCCGGCATTGATGGTCCTCGAACTACTCCGGGTGGTGCCCTTGCAGGCGAGGTGCCTCCTCCCATTGAAACTACTTCCGGCGAGTCAGAAATTGCTTTGGCTCAGCACCTGACATCAATCGGGGCTAAAAAATACAGCGCCTACTGGTGCCCCCACTGCCACGATCAGCAGCGGCTGTTTGGGGAAGAGGCCTTCAGCTACATCGACTACGTCGAATGTGACCCCCGCGGTCAGGATGCCCAGCCCCAGCTCTGTGAAGCTGCCGGGGTGCAGGGCTTTCCCTCTTGGGAGATTAACGGGGAACTCTATTCTGGCGTTCGACCTTTGAATGAACTGGCTGACCTGTCGGGCTATACTGGACCGCGCAACTTTAAGAATTAGGATGGTTCTGGCGATCGCCCTTAGCGCTGTCCCGTTTTATGGCGTTACGCTTTCGCCTTAGGACATTCAAGAGGTGTGGAACCCCCGCGACGCAGGGGTTCCACACTCAAAGCTTAGCCCGTAGAGCTATAAGCAGAAACCCTCGCTTAGGATTGGGCAGAACCCGAAACGGGCAGAACCAGGATGACGGATTTAACAGGTCGCTCAACAGGTTGGCCATTGGCGTCCAGCCGTCCAAGACGGGTGGTGCCGTCGTAGTAAAGGGAGGTGGAGCTGCCGCCGTCCAGGTTCATCGCCGCTTGAGCACCCAAAGACCTCATCAGGTCTGCCAGTTCTGGGAGGGAGAGGCCACCGGGGCGATCGCCCACCCCTCCTTCCTGGGAAACCATCACCAGCAGCACCTCTCCACTGGGCGTGATCCCCACCGCACTGCGGGCATTGGGGGAGAAGCTGCCGATGGCGTCCCGCACCACCTCGGTGCCGACCCGTTCCACAAAGGCTTCTTCTTCGGCCAGGAGATCGGGCAAAATCTGCGGGCCTCCCCCCACCGCATCTTTGAGCTGACAGCCATCTGGAGTGGGTTCTTCGTGGCGGGCGATCGCAAACGTTTCCCCCGCTTCACAGTCATAGCGGCGAAACTCGGAGCGGTTAAGGATGCGGGCCAGGTAAGGGGTCAAATCGGGATTTTCCACGAGGCGGGCATTTTGGCGAGGATCGGCAACCAAAACGCCATCGGTGGTCACATAGGACGTGGTTTGCCCATTCTGCGGATCGAAGTATCCAGCATTGATAGCAGCGATCGCCCCGGTTTGGTTGGCCAGGGTTGCCAGCGTTTCCAGGTTTGGGGCGACTGCAGTCACGATACGATATTGTTCGCTCTTCGGAATGCGCACGACATGGGCCGTCGCCCGATCGAGGGCATGCACCTCATACCGGATGGGCACTGTCTGGGGAAGCCCCTGGGATACGGGTGACGTTGAGGACAGGGTAGCCGAACCCATGGGCGGATTCCGAACCTGGCAAGAATTCAACAGAATAAGAGCTGCACTCAGGAGGGCAGCGATCCCCCGACTGCCAACAGATTGCAAAAGATGGAGCGATCGCACCAAAAAGTTCCTCCTGAACCAGGCATTCTAGATTATGGTACACCGGTTTTCTCACGCTCCTGATTGGGAGAAGGACGTTTCAAGACCCGTTCCAAGATTTCACTGGACGGCTCCACCAGCGCCCAGGTACCATCAGGCTGCTGACGGAGGGTTGCAAACTGCAGTTGCTCTGCCCGACCAATGGCAGCACCGGCCTGCCGAAATCCATAGCGGGGATGCTTCAAACCACAGAGCCGAAATAGGTAGGCGGGCACTTCATTACTCAAAAACACCACACAGTCTTGAGGCGCATTGGCATAGGGCTGTACCTTTCCATTGAAGGGTGCAAATGCGGCATGACCTTCCATTTCAATGGCAATGTCCCCCAAACTGCCTGCCACCGTATAGCCTGCAATTTGCTCCCCTGGCTGCAGCTCCCAGGCCTGATAGAGGGTAACGACATGGGCCTCCTCTGCTGGGAAAGGGGTCGTGCAGCTCGTTCCGGCGATCGCACTGACCACCAGCGATACCTGCAGCAGCCAAGCCCTCCACCTTATCCCGTACCAACTGACAGCCATTGACGCAACCTGTAATGAAGTCAACTCTCGCTAGAATTCAATCCCCACTAAATCGATAGCCTGCATACTCCTCGCCTTCGTAAAGCACCACCAGCCAGGTGTTGGGATCGAAGGCAAGGGGATAGGCTTCCCGCTCAGCTTTAACGCCCGACCGAATTTCGAGATCGGGTAGCATGCAGTAGGGTTCTGACAAAATTCCCCGAACCTGCTGCTTGGCCCCCCGTTCGGGGATGGTTAATACCTCGGCCACCTGCTCCTTCGAAAGGCTCACCTCTGGGCGGACATCGCCCTGGCAGGCGTAGAAATGCCGCTCCTGCCGCCCCACCGACAGGCCCCCGTGAACGTCAATCAGGACACCAACCAATACAAACATGAGTCCCCCGGCAAGCAGGGGCTTGAGGGTGGAATATTGGGTATAGCGAGTTTTCATAGCTTCGATCGCCATTACTAAGTAGAACTGCATTGAAAACCGAAGGATAGAAAACCGGGGAACTCCCCGGTTTTCTAACATGAATTTAATTGTGCTGACCTACTTACGGAACTAAATCGGAACTAGAACAGGCGTCCGCCAATAAGCAAGCCCACCATGACAAACAGGAGGCGACGCCCCATGGTAAAGCTGGAATCGGGATCGACCGCAGTGCAGTAAATAGCGATCGCCGCCGGTGTCACCACCATCGCTGCAACGGGTAGCCACAGGGTAGGGTAAGAAGCCAAGAGCAGGTCGAGGGCAACTCGCGCGATCGCCGCTCCGGTAACCCAGAGCACAGCATCTTGAACCGTAATCTTTGGTGTCGGCGTTCGGCGAGGAGCCTGCCCCAGAGGATGGCGCGGACGACCCCCAGACCGGGTGTGATCGAGTCCCAATAGCCCACCCATTTGACGCCCCAGTCGCGTCATCATCCGCAATAATTTGCCCCAGGCTGAATCTAACCGGGCCAATTCCGTTCCTTCGATGGGGCGCTGGTCGTCACCGCGTAGCGCGGTTTGCTGCCGCAGCCGATCGGCAACCTGCTGGGCACGCCACTCAGCAAGCTGACCTGGATCAGGTGCTGAATTAGCAAAGCCAGCAGCGGTTAGGGTTTCGTGGGCGATCGCCCCGATAGAGCGGGTCTTCAGGATAAACGTTCCCTGGGCATCCCGTTCGACGTGAGGCACGGTTGAGCCATGGGCCAGATCGCCTCCCAGAGAATCGGAGCCACCTGTTGCTTGCTTCTCCCAGATCAAACGGGTCGGATGCTGGGGATGCTGACGCTCCCACCGGGTCGCTAACACCTTCATCTCTAGCAGAGCTGTCTCCAGGGCAGACGCCAGTTCATTGACGAGTTGGGCCTGCTGATCGAGCTGCTGGCCATCTGTAGCAGCCGCCCCCTGGGTACCAATGCCTTCTGGCGATCGCCCCACGAAGGCTGGAGCCGACTTGCTTCCAGGCGGACAATCCTCCCAGTCAGTAGAATTAAACTGACCGTCCTTGGGCTGCTTTGGCACCAATGGAGGCAGCGCATCCGGAATCGCGCCTGGTTCTACGTACCCCAAGCCTGTCTGGGAGGACAGCCGTAACCCTGATTCCAAGTCTGTAGGCGTTCCCCGCGAGGAGTAGCGATCGCCTCCGGGCAAGTCCAGTTCAGGGTAACGCGCTGTCGCTACCGCGGTTGAGAGATCAGGCGATCGCCCAGGAGATGGGGGAGGTGTCGCCAATTGGGCCGAACGCAGGGACTTGCGCCGCGTATTCTGCCCAAGCTCCTGCAGTTTTGCCTGAATTCGCTTGATTTCAGCTTGCGTCTCGTTCATGGCCCGCCGCCTCAAATTCGTTAGCTACAGTTCAATTGTACTATAGCTAATCTGGGGTGGCGCACCTGATTTGTAAATCAACTGTAATATTTTGGAAAAATGATCTGGCCCGCCGCTGCATAGGGCGGGCTGTAACAAATACAGCTACAGCCCCAGCTTTTCGAGCACCGGGCGCGTGGAGACGATATGACGGTCAAGCCCCAGTTGCCTGGGGGGCAACCCCAGGGCCAGCGCCACAAGCTGCGGCAGATGGAGAACAGGCAAACCCAGAGGTTGGCCAATCACCCGTTCGACTTCTGGTTGACGGGAATCTAAATTGAGATGGCACAGTGGACAGGGCGTTACCAGGCAATCGGCCCCAGCGGCGATCGCCTCTTGAATATGGCGACCGGCCATTGTAAACGACTCGTTGGTGGCGTAGCTAGAGATGGGCCAGCCGCAGCACTGGGTCCGCCCCCGGTAGTAAACCGGTTTTGCCCCAACCGCACAAAACAGGTTTTCCATGGACTGAGGGTTGTGGGGATCGTCATAGCGACGACCCTGTTGCGATCGCAGCAAGTAGCACCCATAGAAAGAAGCACACTTCAAGCCGCTCAGGGCACGGGTGACCCGCCGCTGAATCGATTCCAGGCCGTAATCGTTTACGAGCACCCACAGTAAATGCTTGACATCTGTTGTGCCGCGATAGGGTGCACAGCCCTGCTGCTCGAGCAGCCCATTTACTTGATTGAGATAGGCGGGATTGCTCTGCTGAAATTCTTTCAAGCGCTCATCCACATGCCCGATTACCCCCTGGCAGGTGCTGCAATGGGTAAGCAGGGGCAAATTTAAGGACTCGGCCAGCGCAATATTACGGGCATTCACCGTATCTTCGAGCAGTGACGAATCTTCCTTGAAGGTGCCGGAACCACAGCAGGATGCTTTTTTAAGCTCAATTAGCTCAATTCCCAAAGCCTGGGCCAGAGCTTGGGTAGACCAGTCAAGCTCACGACAGGCTCCCTGGGCGACACAACCGGGATAGTACGCATATCGGAGGGGCTGTGGCACAGGGGCGGCAGCAGCTGATTGGGAAGTTTCAGGCGATGAAGAAATTGAAGAGGTTGGAGTCATGGTACGTCAATATTTCATCGACGAGTCTAACACCTGGACTGAGGGCTGTGTGAACGAAAAGGGGCAACCCATGGATGGGCGATCGCCCCCTCCCACAACTTCCTGAAAACGCGCCGACAACTCTGGTCACGCTTTCAGATAAGATGGAGAAATGCCCTGCCTCCCCCGCCTGGCATGTAACCGTAGCGCAGGGCTTGGGCGTTACCCTTGAAACAAGCCGGTAGCATTAGGAACCGATGAACGGCTAAAGGTTGACGTCGAAATCTACGGCAAATTTCGGTAGTGCTTTTAGTGCATCGAATGCTGGATGTTAAACGATCGGGGGAATGGTTTAATATTAGCTGCTGCAACGATCTTTAGTAAGGAGAACCATGAGTCAGGACGAGATCTTTCAAAAGGTTAAGAAAATTGTTTGTGAACAGCTCGGTGTGGATGAAGCTGAGGTTAAGCCAGAGGCGAGCTTCGCGAATGATCTGGGTGCGGATTCCCTCGATACAGTTGAATTAGTCATGGCTCTGGAAGAAGAGTTCGACATCGAAATTCCAGACGAGGCCGCCGAGAATATCGCTACGGTGCAAGCCGCCGTTGACTATATCAGCGACAAGGCCGCCGTCTGATCCCGTCGTTCACCCATCTTTAACCGATTTACAAACCAGCGTGAGGGTGGTTTAGCGCCAGAGCTTTGTCTGGCGAGCTGCCGCGAAATTCTCTTTCATGACCACCCCCATCTTCCCTAATCCTCACCCCCACTTAGTTAACCGACGCACCTGGATTTTGCCATCCTAAAAGCTGGAACCATGACATATTCTGACACTGAAAACAAGCGTGTTGTCGTCACCGGGCTTGGTGCGATTACTCCGTTGGGAAATACTCCAGAAGATTACTGGCTAGGGCTAATGGAGGGGCGCAGCGGCATTGCACCGATCACGCTGTTCGATGCCTCTCGCCACGCCTGTCGCATTGCTGGTGAGGTCAAGGAGTTCGATCCGCTGCAATATATGGATCGAAAAGAGGCCAAACGCATGGATCGGTTTGCTCAGTTTGGGGTATCCGCCAGTAAGCAAGCGCTTGTCGATGCAGGGCTGGAAATTACCGACCTCAATGCCGAACAGGTGGGTGTCATGATTGGAACTGGCATTGGAGGGCTGAAGGTTCTGGAAGAGCAGCAAGAGGTGCTGTTGATGCGTGGGCCTGACCGCTGCAGTCCCTTTATGATTCCGACTATGATCGCCAATATGGCGGCTGGATTGACGGCCATTCACACGGGGGCAAAAGGGCCAAACTCCTGCCCGGTAACGGCCTGTGCGGCGGGGTCAAACGCTGTGGGTGATGCGTTTCGCCTGGTGCAGCGGGGCTATGTCCAGGCCATGATCTGTGGAGGTACCGAAGCCGCCGTGACGCCCCTCTCTTTGGCGGGCTTTGCTTCTGCAAAGGCATTATCAACTCGCAATGACGATCCATCCCACGCCTCACGTCCGTTTGATCGCGATCGCGACGGATTTGTTATGGGGGAAGGCGTTGGCATCCTCATCCTGGAAGAGCTGGAGCATGCCCGCAGTCGGGGGGCGCGCATCTATGCTGAAGTCATTGGCTACGGCATGACCTGTGATGCTTACCACATGACCTCCCCCGTTCCTGGTGGTGTGGGAGCGGCTCGGGCCATTCAGCTTGCTCTCAAAGATGCGGGCGTGGGGCCGGAGCAAGTTACGTATATTAACGCCCACGGCACCAGTACCCCCGCCAATGATTCCACCGAAACTGCGGCGATCAAATCTGCCCTCGGTGCCCATGCCCACCAGGTGGCCATCAGCTCTACCAAATCCATGACGGGTCACCTCCTGGGTGGTTCTGGTGGAATTGAAGCCGTGGCAACGGTGATGGCGATCGCCCATGATCGGGTGCCGCCTACCATTAATTTAGAAAATCCTGACCCGGCCTGCGACTTAGACTACGTGCCCAACGTCAGTCGGCCCCTGCCCATGGATGTGGCTCTATCAAATTCATTTGGCTTTGGCGGCCATAACGTTACGCTGGCTTTCCGCAAATACCGCAACTAGTGGGTCATTTGGCACGGACATAGCCCTCATCCCCCAGCCCCTTCTCCCAAGTTGGGAGAAGGGGAGCCAGAGCTGCCTAATCGCTTCAAAGCCCCTCGCCCTTTTTGGGAGAGGTGTTTGGGGTGAGGGCGCAATGGCTCACCTATTTAATTGTGCTGACCTACTTATAGAGATTTATGTCGGTAGGGTATAGACTGGTTAAATAATTGGGTAAGTATAGTTACCTATTTGTGAGTGTGTACTCAGATAGACGCGATCGCTTCCATTCCAGATCGTCGACCTATCTGAGCCACACTGACCACAGCTCGCCCTTGCCTGAGGATCTCGTCTGGTGGGATGATGAAACTCATCGTAGGGTCACAGCGATGACGATTAATCCTTAGCGTCTAGCCTTTAGCGCACTATTGGCTCACCTATGTGAATTTGTCCGGCAAGCATTCACCCATATCGTCGTTTCAATAGAGAAAGTTATGGCAGTCGTATCCCAGTCCCTTGAAGATCTTTGCATTAATTCCATTCGATTTCTAGCAATTGACGCCGTTGAAAAAGCCAAATCGGGTCATCCGGGCTTGCCGATGGGCGCAGCGCCGATGGCGTTTGTGCTTTGGGATCAGTTCATGCGATTCAATCCCAAGAACCCCCAGTGGTTCAATCGCGATCGCTTCGTCCTCTCTGCTGGTCATGGCTGCATGCTGCAATATGCGCTGCTCTACCTGACGGGCTATGACAGCGTTACCCTGGACGAAATTAAGAATTTCCGCCAGTGGGGGTCCAAAACCCCTGGCCACCCCGAAAACTTTGAAACCCCTGGGGTTGAAGTCACCACGGGGCCGTTGGGTCAGGGAATTGCTAACGCGGTCGGTCTGGCCATGGCAGAAGCCCATTTGGCGGCCCGGTTCAACAAACCTGACTGCACGGTGGTGGATCACTACACCTACGTCATTTTGGGAGACGGCTGCAACATGGAAGGGGTTTCCGGAGAAGCCTGTTCTCTGGCTGGCCACCTGGGCCTGGGTAAGCTGATCGCCATGTACGACGACAACCATATCTCCATTGACGGCTCCACCGACATCGCCTTTACCGAAGATGTGGCCAAGCGCTTCGAAGCCTATGGCTGGCACGTGCAGCACGTCGCAGACGGCAACACCGATCTGGAAGGCCTTCAAAAAGCCCTGGAAGCAGCCAAAGCCGTGACCGACCGCCCTTCCCTGATCAAGGTCACTACCACCATCGGCTATGGTTCCCCCAACAAAGCTAATACAGCTGGGATTCACGGCGCAGCCCTGGGTGACGATGAAATCGAAGCAACCCGCAAGAACCTGGGCTGGGATTACGAACCCTTTGTCATTCCCGATGACGTAATGAACCGTTTCCGCCAGGCCGTTGAGCGGGGTGCAGGCTATGAAGCCGAATGGCAGGAGGCCATGGCCACCTACCGCACCAAGTATCCAGAAGATGCCGCCGAGTTCGAGCGCATGCTGAGCGGCACCCTGCCGGAGAACTGGGCAGATACCCTGCCAACCTTTACCAGTGCAGATAAAGGAACGGCTACCCGCAAGCACTCCCAGGCAACCTTGAATGCGATCGCCCCGGCCCTGCCCGAACTGATTGGTGGCTCGGCTGACCTCACCCACTCCAACCTGACGGAGCTGAAGATTTCGGGCGATTTCCAGAAGGGCCAGTATGAAAATCGCAACCTGCGGTTTGGCGTACGGGAGCATGGCATGGGGGCAATCTGCAACGGCATCGCCCTCCACAATTCGGGACTTGTTCCCTACTGCGCCACCTTCCTGGTATTTGCTGACTACATGCGGGCGGCCATTCGCCTGTCTGCCCTTTCCCAAGCGGGCGTCATTTACGTAATGACCCACGATTCCGTCGGTCTGGGAGAAGACGGCCCTACCCACCAACCCGTGGAAACCATAGCGTCGCTGCGGGTCATTCCCAACCTGACTGTCATTCGTCCCGCCGATGGCAATGAGGTTTCCGGTGCCTACAAGATCGCGGTCGAAAGCCGCAAGGCCCCGACGCTGATTGCCTTCACCCGCCAGAATCTGCCCAATTACGATGAAACCTCCATCGAAGGCGTGGCGAAGGGCGCTTACATCATCTCAGATGACGAGGGCACCCTCGATCTTCTGCTCATCGGCACTGGCAGTGAGCTTTCCCTCTGCGTCGAGGCGGCAAAAGTGCTGCGCAGCGAGGGCAAAAAAGTCCGGGTGGTCTCCATGCCCTCTTGGGAGCTGTTTGAGGCCCAGGATGCTGAATACAAGGAGTCTGTCCTACCCAAGGCCGTCACCAAGCGGCTTGCTGTTGAAGCGGCTTCAGCTTTCGGCTGGTGTCGGTACGTCGGCACTGAGGGCGCAACGGTGAGCATCGATCACTTTGGCGCATCGGCACCGGGCGGCGTCTGCATGGAGAAGTTTGGCTTCACGGTGGACAACGTCCTGGCGAAGGCGAAGGCACTGCTCGGCTAAGGTCAAAAACAGGGAAGGGGCGCTTTACAAAACGCCCCTTTAAACCCCTGATAACAGCAACACAAGTGCCGGAGTAATATCGGCGAGAACTAACTGGGGTGGCTAACCAGCACCCCAGCCTCGCGTTGGTAAGGCAGAATGTCAAGAACATCTGTCTGCGCGCAAAATTTCAGGTCATCGTGGCAGTCGAGCCGCAACAGCCGCTTGCCGTGGCTGGCGTGGGACATCAGGGTTAAAAGCTGGTCGCTCCACTGCAGATACAGGGCGATCGCCCCCATCACCTCGTCATTGCCCAGGGTTTCTTCCAGGGAATGTGCGCCCAGTTGCTCCAGCCGCTGGGTCAGGGCATGGGCGATCGCCCCCGCACACACCGTATCTTCCAGTGAATAGCTACCTTCCCAGCCAGACCCGACAATCCAAACAACCTCCGGGCGATTAGCCAGCAGGTAGTCCACCACAACATGGCGATTGACCAGGGCCGCCGCCAGCACAGCTTTAGCGGCACTAATGCGCTCCAGGCATCGGGTGCCGTTTGTCGTGCTTAAAAATAACCGCTTCCCCTGTACCCGCTCCGGCGTGCAGTCGAGGGGGGAGTTCCCCAGATCAAAATTGTCCAGCTTGGCCCCGCCCCGTTCTCCGGCGAGAACACGCTTACTGGGCGGCCACTGGTCGCTAGTCTGCATCAGGGTGTCGATGCTGCTAAACGTCTGCACCGCTTCGGCCCCATTTGCCAGCGCTGCAGAGATGGTGGTGGTGGCCCGAAGCACATCAACGGCGATCGCACAGTCAGGAACCCCGTCGATTGGAGTTTGTTCAGGCGTATGAAAAACAAATAACTTCACAAGTGGGTCGTCCCTGTCATACCGATACGGTAAACTACACTATTCTATGGCGGCAGGGTCATTTTGTGACGATACTGAGACAATATACAGGAATAGCTCGGGAGCTTGATAGCCTCGTCTCTTTAGAGCGAGGTGGAAAAGCGACTTGGGAACTTTAGTTCCCGTCATCTCTGATATAATCGTACTATGCCGGTTTTCAAGATTCCGGTT